>NZ_JADYWQ010000030.1:0-22530 GCF_015864725.1 Pseudoalteromonas sp. NSLLW24
GCTGGTTTAGCGCCAAATGAATCTGAGATTAGATACAAAGACTCTAAAACTGTGGCCAAATTTTATTGACCACTACAACTATAATATTGTTAAATATTTCAAATTAACCCGACCCGTTTATTTTCAAAACGAATTGCCGACAGATTTACAAGCCTTTTTATTATCGTCGATTGACTATCCTGAGGTAGTTAAGCAATTTGATACATTTTTGCTTTCACATAAAGTGCAAATAAGTAAATTAAAAAAAGAGTATCAAATAAAAAATTAACTAAAAAAGCCCCGTAAGTTATAACTTACGGGGCTTTTTAAAAGGTATTAACCTGTATATAACTATATTATGTATGTGCTTAATAATAAAAACAGTTCAAGCTAAGTCACCACCTAACTTGAACTGCTTTTCACACTGACAACATCTTCACACACAATATAAAGATTCTGTTTGCTACGCTTAAGTAGCTTTGTATTACATATCGTGTGGTTTGAGCCAAGAATAAAAACAGTTCAAGCTAAGTCACCACCTAACTTGAACCATTTTTCACACTGACAACATCTTCACACACAATATAAAGATTCTGTTTGCTACGCTTAAGTAGCTTTGTTTTACATATAGTGTGGTTTGAGCCAAGAATAAAAACAGTTCAAGCTAAGTCACCACCTAACTTGAACCGCTTTTCACACTGACAACATCTTCACACACAATATAAAGATTCTGTTTGCTACACTTTGGTAGCTTTGTATTACATATCATATGGTTTGAGCCAAGAATAAAAACAGTTCAAGCTAAGTCACCACCTAACTTGAACCGCTTTTCACACTGACAACATCTTCACACACAATATAAAGATTCTGTTTGCTACACTTTGGTAGCTTTGTATTACATATCATATGGTTTGAGCCAAGAATAAAAACAGTTCAAGCTAAGTCACCACCTAACTTGAACCGCTTTTCACACTGACAACATCTTCACACACAATATAAAGATTTTTTACTGCTACTTATGAGTTACTAAAACTCAAAAGGTTGCATTTATTACTCTTAAAAACAATTTAATGTAAGTTGTTTTGAGTTGATGGAGTAACTTTAATATTTAACTTTATTTTCGACAAACGATAAAAACGAAACCAATGAGTGAAAAAAATTAAACTATAGACTTTAGTCTAATGCGTGGTTTTAAGTTTATGTATTTAAATAAAAATATTATTCAAAAATTTAAATTAGATTTAAGCGAACCATTAATACAACCCGTAATTAGGTGTATTAATAAACCCGCCTAACAAAGGATTATTCTTGGATTTTTCTAAATGTGCTTACAACCCACTTTGCAAATAAATCAAGCGGGTGATTAGGGGTACTTGATTCGTGCTGCACTAAATAGTATTTATCTTTAGTAGTTAAAGGCTGTTCAAATAATTTATACAACCATTGCTCATCTAACCAACTTTGGCTAATTGGCAGTGGAATAAGGGCAATCCCCATACCTTGCTGCGCTGCACGGGCTACACCAAACATGCTATCTATTTGAATAATCTGCGAGGGAGAAAAGTCATCAATACCCGCTTTTTCAGCCCATTGGTGCCATGCCCAAGGACGAGCTTTGTGGAGGATCAGCGGGACTTGGTTAAGCGCTTGACGATGATCGTCCCTCCATTGATCGAGCAATTTTTTATTACATGCAGGAATATATTCAAGGTTAAACAACTCTGTCGCTAATCCTTCAGTAGGTTTACCAGAGGACAATACAATAGATAAATCGCTATGACGCGTTAACTCTTTGCGTGTTTTAAGCGTGTCCATTTGCAGGTTTATATTAGGGTGCTCTGACGTCCACTCACTTAATTTAGGCATGAGTAGTTCGCTGGCAAAAAATTCAGGCAGTGTAATCGTCAAATTTGTATTTTGCTGCATCTGACTAAACTCATTAATAGTGCTCTCTAACATTGTGATGATAGGAGACACCGCATCAAAAAAGTTTTTACCCGCTGTGGTTAAGCTAATTGAACGCGTTTTACGTTGAAAAAGCTCAATACCAAGTTGTTCTTCAAGTTGTTTTATTTGATGGCTTACCGCAGACGGCGTTAAGTACAGCTCATTAGCTGCATGCTTAAAACTTAGGCTTCTTGCGGCAAAGCAAAAAGAGCGAAGGCCACGAATAGGAGTTTGCATGTTTTCCAGAATTATTTAATTTATTGAGACGCCTTACTTAGGCAAAATTTGAACCAACTATTTAATGTATAAATATCAGTAGGTTAAAAATAAATTCAACGCTAGTTCACAAAAAAGGTGCAGACTATCCACAAAATAGTGCAAAGAATCTAAGCGCTTACATTTAATTTATATTTGTATTATAGATAAAATTTACTACAGATGTATGAATGACGGTAAAAATAATGGCAAAAGATAAAAAAAATCCCTCGTGAGAGGGATTTTGGGTAACTCAGCGCCATTGGCACTGGGAATGAGGTCGGTACAGGGTAAAGCGTTATTTTAAGTTAACTTATTAAAAGTTACTAAAAAACCATTTCTGGTACTTCACCGTCAACAAGTAATTTACCTGCTGTTTTACTAATGATTTCATCAACAGTAACGCCCGGAGCGCGTTCTAATAAATGAAATGCGCCGTCTTTAACTTCTAATACGGCTAAATCTGTTACTATTTTTTTTACGCAATTAACGCCAGTAAGCGGTAAAGAGCAGGACTCTAATAGTTTAGAGTCACCATGCTTACTTGCATGGGTCATAGTAACAATAATATTTTTCGCGCCAGCGACTAAATCCATCGCGCCACCCATGCCTTTAATCAGCTTTTTAGGGATCATCCACGATGCGATGTTGCCGTTCTGGTCAACTTCAAATGCACCCAGAACAGTTAAGTCTACATGACCACCCCGTATCATGGCAAAACTATCTGCACTATTAAATATGGCTGCACCTTTAGCTGCTGTCACGGTTTCTTTACCCGCGTTAATCATATCGGCATCTAGCTCTGCTTTAGTAGGGTACGGACCCATGCCTAAAAGGCCATTTTCGGACTGTAACATAACTTCAATATCATCCGGTACATAGTTTGCGACGAGTGTCGGAATTCCTATGCCCAAATTTACGTAGTAACCGTCTTGAAGTTCTTGTGCAACGCGCATTGCAACTTGTTCACGTGATAATGCCATAATTATGCTCCTGCTTAATCTCGTGTTGTTACACGTTCAATGCGTTTTTCAAAGTTGCCTTTAATAACGCGATTTACAAAAATACCCGGTGTATGAATTTGGCTTGGTTCAAGCTCACCCGGCTCTACAATTTCTTCTACTTCGGCAACGGTAATTTTGCCAGCCGTTGCTGCCATTGGATTAAAGTTCATGGCGGTGTGTCTAAACACTAAATTACCGTAACGATCGGCTTTCCATGCTTTTACTATGGCAAATTCACCTGTTATAGACTCTTCTAAAATATACGGGCGACCATTAAATTCTTTTACGTCTTTGCCTTCAGCCACAGGAGTACCGTAACCGGTAGCGGTGTAAAACGCAGGTATACCCGCGCCACCAGCACGCATTTTTTCAGCAAGTGTACCTTGAGGTGTAAGCTCTACATCAATTTCGCCACTCAATAACTGCTGCTCGAATAGGGCGTTTTCGCCAACGTACGAGGCAATTACTTTTTTAATTTGTTTGTCTTGTAATAAAATACCTAAACCAAAGTCATCAACACCACAGTTATTAGATACTACAGTTAAGTTTTTTGTTTGCATGTGCTTAATTTGTTTAATTAAGCCCTCAGGAATACCACATAAACCAAAACCACCGGCAATAATGGTATCGCCGTCTTTTAATCCTTCCATTGCAGCTTCGTAGCTATAAACTACCTTATCAAAACCGGCCATGAGTCTCTCCTCATTGTGTGCTATTTGTTGTTAACTATCTTGAATCATCATTTCATAAGATAGCTATTTAACCTGAACTCTGGTTAATAGATTTACTAACATATGAATCAGGGTGATATTTAAATTTATTTTCTCTAGCCAGAGATTTTCAGTGAAAACAAGGCGAATTTACGCGTCAATAGCTGGCCTATTGCAAGTAAATTCAACGCAGTTAGTGCTGAAAATAGCTGCTCGAGATAGATTTATTATCCAGAGCTCAGGTTATTTTGTGTGCAGTGCCACAGATACTTTGCTCACAGGTTGCTTACCAAGTACTTTGGTTATCTCCCAGCCAGCCTCACTTAACCTTTGTAAATCAATTCCGTGTTCAATGCCAAGCCCTTGCAGTAAGTAAACTACATCTTCGGTGGCAACATTTCCTGACGCACCCTTAGCATAAGGACAGCCACCAAGACCTGCAACTGCCGCGTCAACCGTTGCTATACCTAGGCTTAAGGCTGCGTAAATATTTGTGAGCGCTTGGCCGTATGTATCATGAAAATGCACGGCCAACTTGGCTTTATCAATGTGCGTTAAAAGTAACTCTATTAACTGCGTTACTTTTTTAGCGGTGCCAACACCAATGGTATCGCCAAGACTTACTTCGTAACATCCTAAATCTAACAGCTTTTGCGACACACTCAGCACTGCTAGTGGGTCAATCTCACCCTCATAAGGGCAACCTAGCACACAGCTTACATAACCACGTACGCGGATATTATTAGCTTTAGCAAACGCCATTACTTCGCTAAAGCGTTCAATACTTTGCTCTATTGAGCAGTTTATGTTTTTTTGACAAAACGACTCACTCGCAGCTGTAAATATAGCAAACTCTTTAATGCCGACAGCGTGCGCTGCATGTGCGCCTTTTAAGTTAGGTGTAAGGGCGCTTAAATTTACATCGGGTAAATTAAGGGCTGATATTACATCAGCTGAGTCTGCCATTTGCGGCACCCATTTGGGTGACACAAACGCGCCAGCTTCAATATCTTTTAAGCCAGCAGCACTTAGGGCGTTAATAAGTGCTACTTTATCGGCTGTGCTTACTGTTTTTTCGTTTTGTAAGCCGTCTCGCGCGCCAACTTCAACAATACGTACTTTATTTGCAAAGGCACTCATTATGCACCTTCCTCTGTTGTATCTTCTACTATCGCAAGTAGAGCGCCATGCGTTACTAATTCGCCTTCACCAAAACAGTAGCTTTTCAAAATACCGTCATGCGGTGCGTTAAGCGTGTATTCCATTTTCATGGCTTCAATAATAACAACCGCATCACCTTTGGTAATTGTGCTACCAATGTCGATTAAGTGCTTAACTACCGTGCCATTAAGCGGCGCAGCAAGTGGCAGTGCTTCGCTTTCGTGCGAACTAATATAATGTTTATCAACTAGTTCAAGCTTAGTTTGCAGTGCTTTATTCATCACCGTTACAATATTGCCAACAGTATTATTACCTACAATAGTTACGTGCGCGCTATGTTTTTCACCGTTAATAAATACACTGCAAAGATTATTATTTAATGTGCCTTGTAAACTAAATACATCCTCGTTATGCGTAATATTATAGCCCGCTGTGGTTTTTATAGCGCTTAGCTGTAAATCGGTAAAAGGGACTTTAATTGCTTGCGGTGCATTGAGTGCAAAACCACTCAGTTGTTGCCACGGACTTGCGCTGCTTGGCGCATTTTGTGTGTTAGTTAACGACTCTAAATGTGCAAACGCACCAATAAGTTGGCTTGCTTGCAACAACGATTCGTCAACCGCTACTAACGAGTCGCCTTGCTCTGCAATAAAGTGTGTACTTGGCGCACCTTGTTTAAACGTGGGGTGGCTTGCTAAATTATGTAAAAAGCCAATGTTAGTGCTAAAACCCGCTAAATGAAATTGCTCAAGGGCGTGTTGTAAGCGGCTCAGTGCTTGTTCGCGATTGTCATCGTGCACAATAAGTTTTGCAATCATTGGATCATAAAATGGGCTAATTTCGTCGCCTTGTGCAATGCCTGTATCAATGCGTACAAATTCACTGTTAAGTGGTGTGTGTAGTGCTTCAATAGTGCCCGAGCACGGGATAAAGTCGTTGGCTGGATCTTCTGCGTATATACGCGCTTCAAAGCTATGACCCTGCAATTGAATATCACTTTGTGTCAGTGGCAGTGTTTGCCCACCCGCAATATTAATTTGCCAATTGACTAAATCTACACCCGTTACCATTTCGGTCACTGGGTGCTCCACTTGAAGGCGCGTATTCATTTCCATAAAGAAAAATTCATCGCCACACAGTAAAAACTCAACCGTACCTGCGCCTCTATAATTTATAGCCAATGCACAACGCACAGCCGCTTCGCCCATTTCTTTGCGTAGTGCGTCAGATAAACCCGGAGCAGGGGCTTCTTCAATTACTTTTTGATGACGACGTTGCAAAGAACAATCACGATCGCCTAAATAAACACAGTTACCGTAGTTATCTGCAAATACTTGCACTTCTACATGGCGAGGTTGGTTTACATAGCGCTCTAATAACACTAAGTCGTTACCAAAACCGGCAATCGCTTCACGTTGCGCACCTTGTAGTGCGCTCATAAAGTCTTTTGCTTTTTGTACAACGCGCATGCCTTTACCACCGCCGCCAAAGGCAGCTTTAATTAGTACAGGGTAGCCAATTTTTTCAGCTTCACTTTGTAAAAAAACAGGGTCTTGTTTATCACCATAATAACCAGGTACTAATGGCACATTAGCAGCTGCCATTATTTCTTTAGCGCGGGTTTTAGACCCCATTGCTTCAATGCTACTTGCTGGTGGTCCTATAAAAGCAATGTTGTTAGCTTCGCAGGCTTTAGCAAATTCGCTGTTTTCAGATAAAAAACCATAGCCTGGGTGAATACAATCAGCGCCGCAGTCTTTGGCAACTTGCAAAATTTTGTCTGCTACTAAATACGAATCTTTACTTGGTGCAGCACCAATATGGTAAGCCTCATCGGCCATTTTTACGTGCCGGGCATGTTTGTCTGCATCAGAATAAACCGCGACCGTGGTTAAGCCCATTTGTTTTGCGCTGCGCATTACTCGGCACGCAATTTCTCCACGATTGGCAATCAGTATTTTTTGTAATCGTTGTGTGTTCATAATCAATCCTACAGTTGCCAAGCGGGTGAGCGTTTATCAAAAAAAGCACTTAGCCCTTCTTGACCTTCTTCAGATACGCGAATTTTTGCAATACGCTCTGCGGTAAGCTCAATGAGTTCATCGGTTATTGGTTTATTTGCTACATCGTTAATTAATGCTTTTGCGGCTTTTACTGCAACAGGTCCGTTATCAATCAGTGTTTGCAGCATATTATCGAGTGCACAGTCTAAATTACCGGTTACTTGATGAATTAAGCCAAGTTGCTTAGCAGTATGTGCATCAAACACTTCAGCCGTTAAAAAGTACCTGCGAGCAGCGCGCTCACCAATGGTTTTAATGACGTATGGACTAATAACCGCCGGAATAAGGCCAAGCTTTACTTCACTTAAACAAAATTGCGCATCGTCTTTACTAAGGGCTATGTCGCAACAGGCAATTAAGCCCAGTGCACCACCAAAAGCAGCACCTTGCACAGCACAAATTGTAGGGTGGGGCGAGTTTGCCAGCACCTGCATTAATTTAGCCAATTGCATCGAATCAGCTAGGTTATCGGCGTAGTTGTTATCCGCCATCGATTTCATCCAGGCTAAATCGGCACCGGCTGAAAAGTGTTTACCCTCTGTTTTTAAAACCAGGGCAAGAATATCAAGCGTATTTGCATGTTCAATACACTGAATCAGCTCGTGTATTACTTCACTGTTAAATGCGTTTCTTTTTTCTGGGCGGCTTAACACAAGTACAGCCACATTAGATTTTGTTATTTGTAGTGTTACTGACATTTTGCGCTCCGGTTACATTCTAAATACGCCAAATTTCGAATCACGTTTTGGTGCGTTATTCGCAGCCGTTAACGCAAGCCCTAATACATTACGCGTATCGGCAGGGTCTATAATGCCGTCGTCCCACAAACGAGCGCTTGCGTAATACGGATGACCTTGCTCTTCGTATTGATCAATAATTGGCTTTTTAAAGTCACTGATTTCTTGCTTGCTCATGCTTTGGCCTTTACGCGCTAAACCATCTTGTTTAACTTGCGCCATTACACCCGCTGCTTGCTCGCCGCCCATTACCGAAATACGGGCATTAGGCCACATCCACATCATGGTTGGTTCAAATGCACGACCACACATTCCGTAGTTACCGGCGCCGTAAGAGCCGCCAATAAGTACTGTAAATTTAGGTACATCAGCACACGAAACCGCCATCACCATTTTAGCGCCGTGCTTTGCAATGCCTTCGGCTTCGTATTTTTTACCCACCATAAAGCCGGTAATATTTTGTAAAAACACTAAAGGAATATTGCGCTGAGCACACAGCTGAATAAAGTGCGCGCCTTTTTGCGCCGACTCACTAAATAAAATACCGTTATTAGCCACTATGCCAACGGGGTTGCCATAAATGCTGGCAAAACCGGTGACTAACGTTTCACCAAAATAGCGTTTAAATTCATCAAATGATGAGTCGTCCACTGTGCGCGCTATTACTTCGCGTACATCAAACGGCTTTTTAAGGTCGGTGCCTACAATGCCGTAAAGCTCGTTAATATCGTAACGCGGTGGTTTTACATCCTCTAGAAGAGGGGCGGTCGGACGTGTGTAGTTAATGCGCTCAATACATTGGCGCGCAATAGAAAGTGCATGAGCATCGTTTTCAGCGTAGTGATCGGCAACACCCGACACTTTACAGTGCACATCGGCACCGCCTAGTTCTTCGGCTGTTACTTCTTCGCCTGTTGCTGCTTTTACAAGCGGCGGACCTGCTAAAAATATAGTGCCTTGATCTTTTACAATAATGCTTTCATCGGCCATAGCAGGTACGTACGCACCACCTGCGGTACATAACCCCATTACCACGGCAATTTGTGGAATTCCTTTACCCGACATACGGGCTTGATTGTAAAAAATACGACCAAAATGCAACTTGTCCGGAAATACATCGTCTTGCTCAGGCAGGTTAGCACCGCCCGAATCAACAAGATAAATACACGGTAAGTGGCAGCGCTCTGCGATGTCTTGTGCGCGTAAATGCTTTTTAACGGTAAGCGGAAAATACGTACCGCCTTTAACCGTGGCATCGTTTGCAATAATCATGCATTCAATGCCTTTAACACGGCCAATACCGGCTACAACACCGGCGCACGGTATTGCTTGTTCGTACACACCAAAGGCAGCAAATTGCGATATTTCTAAAAACGGTGAGCCTTCGTCAATTAATGTACTTATACGGTCGCGTACAAATAATTTACCACGGCCTTCGTGGCGCTCCTTTAATGCAGCGCCTCCGCCTTGGCTAATTGTTGCTACTTTGCTGCGTAAATCATCCAACAGCGCCGACATGTTTTTATGGTTTTGAACAAACGTTGGATCGTGAGGATTAACGCTCGATTTTAAAATCGTCATGGTTTAATCCTTAACGGCTTTCAGTAAAAAGTTCGCGGCCAATAAGCATGCGGCGTATTTCTGATGTACCTGCACCAATTTCGTATAATTTAGCATCACGAAGCAGGCGGCCTGTTGCGTATTCGTTTATGTAACCATTTCCGCCTAAAATTTGAATCGCATCAAGCGCCATCTTAGTCGCAAGCTCTGCGGCATATAAAATGGCACCTGCTGCATCTTTACGGGTTGTTTCACCACGGTCACAAGAGCGAGCTACCGTATATACATATGAGCGCGCCGCATTCATTTGTGTATACATGTCGGCTACTTTGCCCTGAATTAACTGAAATTGACCAATAGGAGTGTCAAATTGTTTACGCTCGTGAATATACGGTACCACTATGTCCATACACGCTTGCATTATGCCAAGCGGGCCAGCTGCAAGTACTACGCGTTCGTAATCAAGGCCACTCATAAGTACTTTAACGCCTTCGTTTAAGTTACCTAAAATGTTTTCCTCGGGTACTTCACAGTTTTCAAATACTAGCTCACAGGTGTTTGAGCCACGCATGCCCAGTTTGTCGAGCTTTTGCGCCGTAGAAAAACCAGGAAAGTTGCTCTCAACAATAAACGCGGTAATACCTTTAGCGCCGGCGTTTAAATCTGTTTTAGCGTAAATTACTAGTGTGTGTGCATCGGGGCCATTGGTGATCCACATTTTGTTGCCATTTAAAATGTACTTATTGCCTTTTTTTTCGGCTTTAAGTTTCATCGATACAACGTCAGAGCCCGCATTAGGCTCGCTCATTGCAAGAGCACCAATGTGCTCGCCACTAATAAGCTTTGGTAAGTATTTTTCTTTTTGAGCTTGTGTGCCGTTACGGTTAATTTGATTAACACACAGATTTGAGTGTGCTCCATAGCTTAACCCTATAGAGGCACTGGCACGGCTAATTTCTTCCATAGCAATAACATGTTCTAAGTAACCTAAACCGGCGCCGCCAAGTTCTTCAGATACGGTCATACCTAGTACGCCCATTTCGCCCATTTGAGTCCAAAGTTGATTTGGAAAAGCGTTATCTAAGTCAGTTTTTTCAGCAAGAGGGGCAATTTCCTGACTCGCAAAACTGTTTACGTGGTCGCGGATCATATCGGCGGTTTCGCCAAGGCCAAAGTTCATTTCTTTATATAGTGAAATAGTGCTCATGATTCATTCCTGTGTGTCGTCAGTGTGTTGTTATTCTTAAAATAGGCTACTCGTCTATTTTGTTCAGTGTGTCTCTGCAGCGGCGCTCGGCCGTCACCAACTCCATAAGAACAACTTTAATGTCGTCCATTTGTTGAGATAGGTCAGACTTTTTATCGGCTATTAAATCAAGCATGGTAACCAGCTGCTTAGCACTCGACTTATCAGCGTCGTACAGTTCAAACAAACGGCCTGTTTCAGCAAGCGTAAAGCCCAATCGTTTACCACGTAATATTAGTTTTAAACGCACTTTGTCGCGTTTTGAATAAATACGTGTTTGACCATTACGATCAGGCGTTATTAACCCTTGATCTTCGTAAAAGCGAATAGAGCGGGTTGTAATGTCAAATTCTTTAGCGAGTTCGCTAATGCTAAATGTTTGTTCATTACTAGCCGGCATTTTGGCTGAGCTTGCAAAGTTTGTTTGATTATCTGGTTTCATAATTGTATTTACCTCATTCGAATAACTCCAATATAAGTGAAGTTTACGTAAAGGTAAAGCTTGGTGTGTTTTGAAACTATTTATAAAGGAGTGTTGGCGCGAAGAGTTAACTTATTTTATTAATTTTCAGTAGGTTAATTTTATTTCCTCAGTGTGGCCTAACAGCTGGAAAATAATGCTTACACTTATAAAACTAAAAATTAAGCTGTTTTTAGTTGACGTTGGCGTAAACGTTAGTATTGTGTGTAGGTATTAAATAATAAATGAATACTAAATTAATAGAGCAAATATACTAACAATTATTTGCATTAAATTACAACGGAGTTAGTTATGACTTTAGAATCAGTGGTAATTGTAGCAGCAAAACGCACCCCAATGGGTGGTTTTATGGGAGCGTTAAGTGATGCGCAGTCTACCGAGCTTGGCGCTACCGCCATTGCCAGTGCACTTGCACAAACTGGTTTAGCTAATGATGCAATAGATGAAGTAATTATGGGCTGTGTATTACCAGCAGGGCTTGGGCAAGCGCCCGCACGCCAAGCAATGTTAAAAGCAGGCCTTGCACTTAGCACTGGCGCTACAACAATTAACAAAGTATGTGGCTCTGGTTTAAAAGCCGCCATGCTTGCAAACGATTTAATTAAAGCAGGCTCTATCCAATCTGCCATTGCCGGTGGCATGGAAAGCATGACAAACGCACCGTACTTTATTCCAAAAGCACGTGGCGGTATGCGAATGGGTCACGGCGAAATAAAAGATCACATGATGAGCGACGGCCTTGAAGATGCTTACGACAACAAAGCAATGGGTTGTTTTGCACAAGACACCGCCGACGAGTACGGCATTGGTCGTGAGCAAATGGATGCGTTTGCATTAGGCTCATTAAGTAAAGCAAAAGCAGCAATACAAAATGGCAGTTTTGATAACGAAGTTGCCCCGCATACGATGCAAACACGCAAAGGCGATGTAACTGTTTCGATTGACGAGCAACCAGGTAACGCCCGCCCAGAAAAAATTCCTACCTTACGTGCAGCCTTTAAAAAAGACGGCACCATTACAGCGGCTAATTCATCGTCAATATCAGACGGTGGCGCAGCGCTTATATTAATGAGCGAATCAAAAGCAAAAGAGCAGGGTTTAACACCGCTTTGTAAAATTGTAGCGCACAGTACTCACTCTCAAAAACCAAGTGAATTTACAGTAGCGCCAGTAGGTGCAATAAGCAGCGTGCTTGAAAAAGCAGGCTGGGCTGTAAACGACGTTGACCTTTGGGAAATTAACGAAGCATTTGCCATGGTAACCATGCTGGCTATTAACGAGTTAAAACTTGATGAAAGCAAAGTAAACGTTAACGGCGGTGCATGTGCATTGGGTCATCCAATTGGTGCAAGCGGCGCGCGTATTTTAGTAACGCTTATTCATGCCCTTAAAAACCGAGGCCTTAAAAAAGGCATTGCGTCTTTATGTATTGGTGGCGGTGAAGCGGTTGCTATGGCCGTAGAAGCTTACTAATTAGGGTTACATGAATAGCTAGGCGAATACTTTAACGAATAACTATAAAGGCGCTGCACTCATAATACTAACAAAGCGGCGCTACCAATTTTAAAAGAGAACACACAACTCACACACTAGGATTTAATCATGCACCAAGTACCACTACTTATTAATGGCGAATTTATTCAATCAGCGTCAAAAGAGCTTATCGATGTTATAAACCCAGCAACTCAAGAAGTACTTGCACAAGTGCCATGTACCACAGAATCAGAAATGGACGCGGCAATTGCCTCAGCCTCAGAGACGTTTAAAACATGGAAAGACGTACCCATTACTGAACGTGCTCGCATTATGATGAAGTACGCAGCGCTATTAAAAGAACATCACGATGAGCTTGCTACCATTATTTGCCACGAATTGGGTAAAACGTTTGAAGATGCAAAAGGCGATGTTTGGCGTGGTATTGAAGTAGTAGAACAAGCCGCTAACGCACCATCATTAATGATGGGTGAAACAATGGAAAACGTAGCGCGCAAAATCGATACGTATTCTTACATGCAGCCACTTGGCGTGTGTGCCGGCGTTACCCCGTTTAACTTCCCTGCAATGATCCCACTTTGGATGTTCCCGCTGGCTATTGTGTGTGGTAACACCTTTATTTTAAAACCGTCTGAACAAGATCCACTTACACCAATGCGCTTAGCAGAGCTATTTATTGAAGCCGGCGCACCAAAAGGCGTATTACAAGTTGTTCACGGTACAAAACCACAAGTAGACCGCTTACTAGAAGATAAAGCAGTGCGCGCTATTTCGTTTGTTGGCTCGTGTGGTGTAGGTGCTTATATTTATTCTAAAGGCACACAAAATCTTAAACGCGTGCAAGCGTGTGTTGGCGCTAAAAACCACATGGTTATTATGCCAGATGCAAGTAAATCGCATGTCGTAAACAACCTAGTAGGCGCATCGGTAGGTGCTGCTGGTCAGCGTTGTATGGGTATTTCGGTTGCTGTATTTGTAGGTCAAGCAAGTCAGTGGGTAGATGAAATTAAAGCAGGCTTTGAAAATGTACGCCCAGGCGTGTGGGATGATGCAAACGCGGCATACGGACCACAAACATCAAAAGCAGCAAAATCGCGTATTTTATCGCTTATTGCTGGTGGTAAAGAGCAAGGCGCTACCTGTTTAATTGATGGTTCTAACTTTACGGTTGAAGGCTTTGAGCAAGGTAACTGGGTTGGCCCAACGTTATTTACTGACGTAACCAAAGAGATGGATTTATACAAAGAAGAAATATTTGGCCCAGTACTAGCGTGTATGTTTGTAGACACGCTTGATGAAGCAATCGCACTTATTAACGACAGCCCTTACGGTAACGGTACCTCGTTATTTACCTCAAGCGGCGCAGTAGCTCGTAAATTCCAACACGAAATTGAAGTAGGGCAAGTAGGTATTAATGTACCAATTCCGGTGCCACTTCCGTTCTTTTCGTTCACTGGTTGGAAAGGCTCGTTTTACGGCGATACGCACACGTACGGTAAGCAAGGTATTCGTTTTTACACAGAAACTAAAACGATTACCTCACGTTGGTTTGAAGATGATATTGCTTCGGGTCCAAACATGAGCATTAACTTAAAATAATTTTTATTAAAACGAATAACTAAATAACTAATAATAAAGATGGGCGCGAAGGCTACTTCACACACAACACACATAAGTCTTCGCCGCTCATCACTAACTATTCCTGTAATGGGAAAACGACACACAACAA
Organism: Pseudoalteromonas sp. NSLLW24; assembly: GCF_015864725.1. Taxonomy (NCBI): domain Bacteria; kingdom Pseudomonadati; phylum Pseudomonadota; class Gammaproteobacteria; order Alteromonadales; family Pseudoalteromonadaceae; genus Pseudoalteromonas; species Pseudoalteromonas sp. NSLLW24. Next base: position 14,367 of record NZ_JADYWQ010000030.1, read on the forward strand.
CAAACACACAACTAAAGAGGTCTCTACCATGGACTTTAATTTATCAGAAGATCAACAAGCCTTTGCGCAAACAGCACGACAATTTGCCGAGTCAGAACTCGCACCTTATGCAGCAAAGTGGGACCGCGAACATATTTTTCCTAAAGACACGATTAAAGCAGCAGGCGAGCTTGGTTTTTGCGGTTTATACACGCCAGAGGAAGCCGGCGGCCTTGGTTTATCTCGTTTAGATTCGAGCATTATTTTTGAACAGCTCGCTATGGGCTGTACAGCAACCACGGCCATGTTGACCATTCATAATATGGCCACGTGGATGGTAGCAAGTTTTGGTACCGATGCAGTTAAAGACCAATACGTAGAGCAATTAGTAATGGGCGAGCTACTTGCCTCTTATTGTTTAACAGAGCCAGGTTCGGGTTCAGATGCCGCATCACTTAAAACAAAAGCTGTGCTTGAGGGCGATGAGTACGTTATTAACGGCTCAAAAATGTTTATATCGGGCGCTGGCGAAACCGAAGTATTAGTGGTAATGGCACGTACAGGCGGCGAAGGCGCAGCGGGTATTTCGGCATTTGTAGTGCCTGCCGACGCAAAAGGCGTTGAATACGGCAAAGCAGAGGAAAAAATGGGTTGGAACGCACAACCTACACGCCTAATTAGCTTTGAAGATGTACGCATTCCTGCGCATAACTTATTAGGGGCTGAGGGCGAAGGCTTTAAATTTGCGATGCAAGGCCTTGATGGCGGTCGAATTAACATTGCCACATGTTCAATTGGTACAGCGCAAGCGGCGCTTAATACCGCCCGTGAATATTTAAAAGAACGCACGCAATTTGGTAAACCATTGGCTGCGTTTCAAGCGTTGCAATTTAAAATTGCCGATATGAACACCGAGCTTGTAGCTGCGCGCCAAATGGTTAGGCTTGCTGCATTTAAACTTGATAATAACGACGTTGAAAAAACCACTTACTGCGCCATGGCTAAACGCTTTGCTACCGATGTTGGCTTTACTGTGTGTAACGACGCACTGCAAATTCATGGTGGTTACGGTTACATAAAAGAATACCCGCTTGAGCGCCATGTACGTGATGTACGTGTTCATCAAATTTTAGAAGGCACTAACGAAATTATGCGTGTAATTATTGCGCGCCGTATTTTGGCTGAGTCTGCAAGCGACGTTTTATAAGGAGCAATGTATGTCAGAATCTAAATCTAATCCGAGTATTGAACTAACAACCGAAGGTCATGTTGCTATTTTAACTATGTCTAACCCGCCAGCAAACACCTGGACAAAAGACACCCTAGTTGATTTAAAAAATACCGTTAACGCGCTTAATAATAATAAAAATATTTATGCATTAGTACTGACTGGTGAAGGCGAGAAGTTTTTTAGCGCGGGTGCCGACCTAAACGTATTTGCTGGTGGCGATAAAGGCGTAGCCGCTGATATGTCGCGTGTATTTGGTGAAGCATTTGAAGCGCTTACTAATTTTAGAGGCGTGTCGGTTGCGGCCATAAACGGCTATGCAATGGGCGGCGGGCTAGAAGTTGCCCTAGCGTGCGATATACGTATTGCTGAAGAACAAGCACAAATGGCATTGCCTGAAGCTAAAGTAGGGTTATTACCGTGTGCGGGTGGTACACAAAATTTAGCATGGCTTGTAGGCGAAGGCTGGGCAAAGCGCATGATTTTATGCGGCGAGCGCTTAAAAGCCGATAAAGCCCTGCAAATTGGCTTAGTAGAAGAAGTAGTTCCACAAGGCGAAAGCTTTGCAGCTGCATTAAAACTAGCTAACCAAGTGGTCGATCAAAGTCCAAGCTCAGTAGCAGCGTGTAAAATATTGATTCAAAAAGGGCGTCATCAACCAATGGCAAGTGTATTGCCTCTTGAACGTGAATTATTTGTTGGTTTATTTGATACCGAAGATCAACAAGAAGGCGTAAATGCCTTTTTAGAAAAACGCCGCGCTAACTGGGTAAATGGCTAATGAGTGCTTTAACAGTATTAAATAACGCCGAAGAGCCCGTGATATTTGAAACCGCAACCGCAGAAAACGGCAGTTTAATTGGGCTTATTACACTCAATGCGCCAAAAGCGTTAAATGCACTTAATTTTGAGATGATCAAATTACTTGAGCCGCAATTGCAAGCTTGGCAAGACGATGATGCTATTGCAATGGTGTTGTTAAAAGGCGCTGGCGATAAAGCATTTTGTGCTGGTGGCGATGTTGTAAGCCTTCATCATGCAATGGCACAAGGTAAACCAACAAGCTTAGTTGAAGAGTTCTTTACGCTAGAGTACAAGCTTGATTACCTTATTCATACCTTTGATAAACCAATCCTTGTTTGGGGTAACGGCATAGTAATGGGCGGCGGTTTAGGGCTAATGGCCGGTGCTAGCCACCGCGTTGTAACCGAAACATCACGCATTGCCATGCCAGAGCAAACCATAGGTTTATACCCTGATGTAGGCGGCAGTTACTTTTTACATAAAATGCCACAAAGTGTGGGGCTATTTTTAGGGCTAACGTCGGCATCAATTAACTGCGACGACGCGCGTTTTGTATCGCTTGCCGATCACTTCATCGACAGCACTAAATATGATGCCATGCTTGAGCAAATTTTAACTGCAAAGTGGGGTAAAACCGCAAGCTTAAATCATGAGCGCTTAACTAAGTTGTTAACCGATTTAGACAACCAATCTGCGCGTATGCCAAAAGGCAATATAAAAGCTAATTTAAAAACGATTCAAAAGCTGGGTGAATTTACAACCTTGCAGGAGCAAGTTGATTATATTTTAGGGCTAGCTACTGACGATAAATGGCTACAACGCGCCCAAAAGTCACTTAAACACGGATGCCCACTAAGTTGCGCACTCGTTAGTGAGCAATTAAAAACAAGTAAAGGCAAAAGCTTATTAGCGTGTTTTAAAATGGAGCTGGGTATGTCGGTTCGCGCTGGCGAAGTAGGTGAATTTCAAGAAGGTGTAAGAGCGCTATTAATAGATAAAGACGGCGCACCTAATTGGCAATACAAAACACTTAGTGATGTACCACAAACAATAATAGATAGCTTTTTTGCTAACCGCTTTGGCGAAAACCACCCTCTCAATGGCTTAGACACGCCAACACACAAATAAAGGAAAGACGATGACTAAACTAAATATTGGTTTTATCGGCTTAGGTAATATGGGCGGCCCAATGGCGGCTAACTTAATTAAAGCTGGGCATACTGTTAGCGTGTTCGATTTAAACCAGTCGGTTGTAAATGAGCTTGCAAGTAAAGGCGCTAAAGCAGCAGTTGATGCAAAGCAGTGCGCAACCAATGCTGACGTACTTATTAGTATGTTACCTGCGGGCAAACATGTTAAGTCGCTTTACTTAGGTAATAATGACGACAACGGCCTAATTAACGTGCTGAGCAACAATACATTAGTAATTGATTGCTCAACAATAGATGCAGAATCAGCACGCACTGTAGGCAGCGCACTTGGCAAACAAGGCATAAGCTTTGTAGATGCACCGGTATCGGGCGGCGTTGCAGGCGCAACTGCAGGTACACTTACTTTTATTGTAGGCGGCGAAAAAGCCGCGTTCGATAAAGCAAATACAGTGCTGAGTGATATGGGTAAAAACATATTTCATGCAGGCGATATTGGCGCAGGGCAAGTAGCAAAAATATGTAATAACATGCTACTTAGTATTTTAATGGCAGGCACCAGTGAAGCACTGCAAATGGGTATTAATAACGGCCTCGATCCTAAAGTACTTAGCGACATCATGACCGCAAGTTCTGGGCGAAACTGGACGCTTGAACTTTACAACCCTTGCCCAGGTGTAATGGATACAGCCCCTGCAAGTAACGATTACAAACCAGGCTTTATGGTCGATTTAATGGCTAAAGATCTAGGCCTTGCCATGGAAGCCGCGCAGCAAAGTAATTCATCAACCCCTATGGGTTCAATGGCTAAAAATTTATACACTATGCTACAGCACCATGGTGCAGGTAGTGATGACTTTAGTGCCATTTTTAAACTGTTTTCTAAGTAGGAGCAACGCGTGGAAATTAAAAATAACACGGTAGTAATAACCGGTGGCGCACAAGGTTTAGGCTTTGCAATGGCGCAAAAGTTTGCACTTATGGGTGCTAACATTGCTTTAATAGATATGGCACAAGACTTATTAAACAACGCATGCGAGCAATTGACACAGCTTGAAGGTGTAACCAGCAATATTAAAGGTTATGCCGCAAACGTAACAAATGAGAGCGAAGTAGAAAACGTATTTAATACCATCAACAGCGATTTTGGCCACATTGGTGTGCTTATAAACAACGCCGGTATTTTACGCGACGGCATGTTTATAAAGGCTAAAGATGGCAAGGTCGTTAAAAAAATGTCTCTTGAGCAATTTCAATCAGTGATTGATGTAAACCTGACCGGTGTGTTTTTAGCAGGGCGCGAAGCTGCAAGCCACATGATTGAATCAGGCAAAGGCGGCGTAATTGTTAATATGTCGAGCGTAGCGCGCGCAGGTAACATAGGCCAAACAAACTACGCAGCATCAAAAGCAGGCGTAGTGGCACTTACCACCACATGGGCTAAAGAACTTGGCCGCTTTGGTATACGCGTTGGCGCTATTGCACCAGGTGTAATTAGCACCGCCATGACCGACGCCATGAAGCCCGAAGCCAAACAACGTATGCTTGCAGTAACGCCAGTAGGGCGCTTAGGCGAAAGCGACGAAATTGCCCATACCGCACAATACATTATCGAAAACGACTTTTTTACCGGTCGCGTGGTAGAAATAGACGGTGGGATTCGTTTGTAAACCGATCTGGATTAAGGTTTATTTAAAAAGCATGGCGCTTGTGGGCTGTGCTTTTTTGTTTTGAATCGGGGAGTTTATAATCTTGAAAAAGGGCTGATAATGGCATTGGCAATTTGTTGTAAAACTAGTTGCTCGTTTGCTCTTAATAAAACCTAATGAGAGTGGCTTTTTAATCACTTTTTTAAATAAAAAGCTCAACGCATTTAAGGCTTGTGTTTGAGTGTTAGGAGCAACATTTTGTTGGTTGACTAAACGAGTTTAAAAAAGCTAAAAAAAAGTTCGACCTCATTATGTCCCATCGTTGTTGGGTGCCTCATAGAGTTAAATCGAATAAACGAAGCTATCCAGTATAAATACGCTTTAATGGTACTTTTAGCATAACGCTTTAGATACATTTGTTCGGCTACCATAGTTAAAAAAGGTGATTTCATGATATGAATCTCTAGTAAAAGTTAACTGTATATATAGACAGTGCTTGTTGTTTTGTCCAATATTACTGATCTCCACCATTTCGGTGCATTTGTGCATTGATTAAAAATAATTTCCAGTTAACTAATTGTTTACAGGTGTTTATTTGATGGTTAAGATAAATGCACTGTAATATATGGACATTTATCGGTTTATAAAACGACAAATGTCGTAGACAAAATTGTTATACCTACAAGGAGTTGTACTCTAATTATGAGCACTATCGATATATATGATCTTTCTGGAAAAAAGTTTGAAGAATTAGCATTAGATTTCATACAGAGACAAGATGACTTATCGGTAATATACACCCCTGAAAATCAATACCAAGATTTGGGCTACGATTTTAAGTCTTTTGTTAAAGATGATTCTGGTAAACAACATAATGCTGCTGTCGAAGTTAAACATCGTAGAAATCTGAGTAAAAAAGACTTAAAGAGAATTGCTTATAACGCTGAAAGAATTAAGGCTGAATTTGAAGGGTTTATATTAATTACTTCAGCAGTAGTTAATCCTGATGACATTGCTTATTTTATGGATGTACTTAATGATATTGGCTATTCACTTGTAAGGGTTTATCAAAAGGTTAATATTGATCAAGCGTTAGATTTACATAGTTCTTTTATGGCGCAAAAAATATTCAAGTCAAAAGAAAAAGAGAAGAAAAATCTTTTATTTGCATGGCTTTCAATGATCATTACATTTTTAGGTCTTTCTATTTCTATTTATTCATACGTAGCTCCACAGTACGCAAATGATTCAGGGCTGGACTCAAGAATAAAAAACGTTGAAGGCGCATTGCAAAGTATCAAAAGTTTGGAAAAATATTTATCCGATATTAAAAGTGACATGAAACAGACGCACCTAGAATCGAAAATGATACAAACTGAATATGAAAAATCACAAGTATTAAAAGAGATGACTGAAAGCCAAATAAGCGCAGTAAGAGATGCTTTGGGTCAAAATAAAGCACCTTGGTGGTTAAAATTTCTAGATTACATACTTGCTTTTATATTGGGTATAGCTGCATCGGTTGTTGCTAGCAATATCCACGATAGAATAAAACGGAATAGAGAGTTGAACTCTCCCGTATAATGTAGGTATAACAAGCTGTTAAACAAGGACAAAAAACAGTTGGTTTTTGCTCCTTCGTCGCTTATTTTAACCAACTATTTTATTGCCTGTTAACAGGGCGTTGAGGCTGTAGAATTACTCTTTTTAGGAACGTATCCAACTATTCTTGGTTGGTTGCTTTTTAACCTTGAATCCATCTGTTCGCTGTGATCTAATAGATATTATTCACCCACGGTAAACTGTTATGGCTAACTACAAGCCTGACTTATCCTGTCAAAATAAATTCATTCCTATCAATTTCGCTGAGCAAATTCTGCCTGGCACTTTTGAGTATGCCCTTTGTTATATTGTCGAAAATAAACTCGATTTATCGGGGTTTGACGCGTGGTACAACAATGACAAAACGGGCGCGGCGGCGTATCCACCTTCGGTAATGCTAAAGATTATTTTACTGGGCTATGCACATGGTTTGATCAGTAGCCGTCGAATTGCTAAAGCGTGTGAGACGAACATTTTATTTATGAGTGTGTCGGGAGATATCCAGCCGCATTACACATCAATAGCAGGCTTCGTTGCTAAAATGCATGAACAGATTGAGCCGATTTTTACGCAAGTGCTGATGATATGTGATGAGGAAGACTTGATAGGCCGCAACATGTTTGCCATTGATGGGTGTAAATTAAAGTCCAATGCGAGTAAAGAGTGGAGCGGCACATTCGATGAGTTAAGCCGCAAAAAAGCAAAACTAGAACGCGCAAGCAAACGTATTATTGAACGCCACCAATCACAAGATGGGCTGGGCGAAGAATTGATAACTCAGGATTTAAAACAAAAAGAAAAGCTAGATAAAAGTGCAGGTAAAATTACCGAGTTCTTAGCCACTCACAAAGAAAAAACAGGCAGTAAAGGCAAGCCTGTTAAAAGTAATATCACTGATCCAGATAGTGCAAAAATGACTACCTCAAAAGGCACAATCCAAGGCTACAACGGCATCGCTATTAATGACGATAAACACCAAATCATCCTGCAAGCACAAGCATGGGGTTCAGTGGGCGAACAACAAACTTTACAGCCAGCTGTTGCACAATTAAAACAGCAACTCGCTAAACTCAATACAGAAAAACGCGCAGATGAACATACTATTAAATTCACTGCAGACAGTGGGTTTAACAGCGAAGTGAATCTTGGATTTATGGCGCAAAGTGGGTTCGATACGTACATTGCAGATAACCAATTTAGAAAACGAAATCCGCTGTTTAAAGCCAGCGAAACATACGAAACGGAGCAAGAAAAGCGCCGACTAAAACGCAGCAAAGGCAAGCCTCGGTTATTTACCTCAGACGATTTTCATTATGATGCACAAATTAAACAAGACACCCATCCTAAATTTAAATGAAATTAACAGAAATTAACAAGACACCCATACTAAATTTTGCACTTTTCGAAGTTAGAGGCTAGCCTTTATTTAGTGCGAAAAACGAGCAGGGTGTCTTATGGTGATTGCAAGAAAGCGTCAAGTAAGTTTGGTTGATACAAAATACTACCATTGTATTTCGCGGTGCGTGCGACGTGCATTTTTATGTTGGCATCTAAATAAACAAGATAAATAAACAAGACACCCATCTTAATTTTGCACTTTACGGAGTTAGAGGCTAGCCTTTGTTTAGTACAAAAAACGAGCAGGGTGTCTTATGGCAATTGCAAGAAAGCGTCAAATAAGTTTGGTTGATACAAAATACTATCACTGTATTTCACGCTGTGTTCGTCGTGCATTTTTATGTGGAGAAGACCGT
>NZ_JADYWQ010000031.1:0-21205 GCF_015864725.1 Pseudoalteromonas sp. NSLLW24
GAATATAGGAATATAGGAATATAGGAATATAGGAATATAGGAATATAGGAATATAGGAATATAGGAATATAGGAATAGTAGAGAAGTGGTGGAGGGAGCTGGATTCGAACCAGCGAAGGCTGAGCCGTCAGATTTACAGTCTGATCCCTTTGGCCGCTCGGGAACCCCTCCACACTAATTTTATTGCATTTGGCCCCACTTAACTTAGCGGTAAGAAAAGTGGTGGAGGGAGCTGGATTCGAACCAGCGAAGGCTGAGCCGTCAGATTTACAGTCTGATCCCTTTGGCCGCTCGGGAACCCCTCCAATGCAACGGCGCTGATAATAGCAAATTGCGTATTTAAGTAAAGAAAAAAGCTAAAGAAAATTGAAATAAAGCCGATAAATATCTATCAGTTACCACAATCGGCTAAAGACTATGCAAATAGATGATTTGTTAATCACAGAGAGTCAGTTAAACAGTAGACTCAATAATAGTGTGCATGAAAATCGCCGTGGCGAATTTGCACTATTATTAGCGATGCTGTCACATGACGCACTCGACTTTAGTCAATTTCATTTACCAAAAACTGAAATAGATAATTTAGTTATAGAAGAAGAGGCGTTAAGAAAGCAATTTGGCGCAGGTCCAAAGCAACTTTTAGCTCCTGATGAATATAATATGTTGGTTGGACAATTTAATGCATCATTAATATCTCAAGAAGGAGCGCGCTGTGGTATGACAAGTATTAAGTTAAGACAATGCTTAAGCCCTGAACCACTTGCGATTAGAAATGATGACAAGCATATTCCACTTAATATAATAGATAACTGTGAGCTTGCCGTCAGAAGAAGAATTAAAAGCGAACAAACCCAACTAGCTAATCCCCCTATAGATGCAGCTGCTTTTTACGACAGCCTTAATAATGATGCATTACATCAACCACTTCAGCTCATTGCGGTGTGATATATGATTGTAATAATCACCAGTTAATATATGCTTTATAACGGGTCTGCTTTATATATTTGCTAATAATTGATTTAATGAAAAAAAAGCATCCAAAAATTAAATGCAATTGCTATAATGGCGTCAAATGGTATGACATGAAATGCCATTATCATTAAACCAAGGTAATTAGGAACGTAATGAAGAAAACATTCACGCTAAATCACGAGAAAATCAAATACCCTCGTATGGTTGATGCTGCAAAGCACGAAGTGAAAAAATATTTGAAAAGAGAGCGTAATAAAACGCTACCTGAAGATGCTGACTATTGGGCATTTGACTGTAAGTTTGGTAACACAGCTGAAGATGCGCAAGTTGTGCACGTTGCTGAATTAAGTAACCAAATTGGCGAAATTGAAAAGCAAGGTTTGACCTCTTTCTATGTAGAGATTTTAGCTCGACCTGCTCAACGTCAACAGTTAGATTTAGATGATGACGAATAACACTTAATTTAATTAAGTGTTCGAAGTTTTAAAATGAGCCCAAGTGGCTCATTTTTTGTTTTTATGCATTAAAGATTCACCATAAATCATTTTTATTAGTAACTAATAAGTAGAATTTTAATTTATTAACATTTGCATAACAAAATGTAGTGATATAGGGTGTGTTTAATTAAAAAAACAAAACAGTTGTACCATGCCGATAAATTACTCTGACCACCAATTGAAATTAAGCTTAAAGAGCTCTAAGGTACTTGTCGTTGACGATCAGCTATTAAGCTTAATTGTATTAAAAAAAATATTATCAGAGCATTTTAGTGTAACAACAACGAGCTGTGGTGAGGATGCGATTGAAATTTGTAAACATAATCCGCCAGATATAATACTACTCGATATTAATATGGAAGGAATGAGTGGTATTGAAACATGTCTAAAATTAAAAAATATATCTGAAACACAAGATATCCCCGTTATTTTTGTAACCTCATCTGAAAATCAAGAAGAAGAGTGCTGGGAAGCAGGGGCTGTAGATTTTATAAAGAAACCAACTAACTCGGAAACTTTATATAGAAGAGTGCGCGCCCATATTACGATGAAACTGCAACATGACTTACTCAATCAAAAAGTATTTCTAGATGATTTAACAAAGGTATTCAATCGTCGTTATTTTGATGCGCATTTTTCTAAAATGGAACGAAGCGCCTTACGAGAAAAAGTCGACTATGCACTATTACTCATCGATATAGACTACTTTAAGCAATACAACGATCTTTATGGTCATGTGCAAGGCGATACGGTTTTAAACCTTGTTGCACAAACTATTACTAATAGTTTGCAAAGGCCAACCGATTTTGTTGCGCGTTACGGCGGCGAAGAGTTTGTAGTTGTTCTACCGCATACAAGCACTGAAGGTGCGATTTGTGTTGCTGATAAAATTAAACAAAATGTGGTCGATTTAGGAATATTACACAGATATTCAGAATATGACTTTGTGACTATTAGTATTGGCGGTGCAACCCTACAACCGTACGTAAATAACAAAAACACCTTGCAGATCGCAGATGAAAAAATGTATGAGTCCAAAATGCAAGGTCGTAACCAAGTGTGTTTTTAAGTTTAGCTAGCTAATAAATCACTTTGCCACTTAAAAACACCTTGTAGGTGATAAATATTAAATAAGATTATTTATTACACGCTATGACATTTTTTGTACTTTTTATTGCTACCACATGGGCAGTCATCATTTCTGCCCACTTTAATATCTTCAACAGGATATATAGTGCCATCTAAATAACGCCATTGAGTGTTTTCTTTAATAAACTGCGATTTTTCGTGAAGCTCACAAAATAAGTTTTGATAAAAATATTGGGCTTTAAATTCTACAGTACCGGTATCGCCATCATGGCTTGACCCAATTACATCAAGATTTATAAATCGACAGCTGTTAGCAAAATCATTGATTTCTTTAACCGGATTTTCAGCTTGTTTTTCTTTTGCGTAGGTTTGATAAACATATTCTGCATTTTTAATAACATAAGCACTGAATCGTGAGCGCATAAGTTGTTCAGGAGAATCAGCTTGCTTAACAGATAAGTGAAGCGGCTCGCAGCAATCGGCATAATTGTGCCCACTGCTGCAAAAACATAATGTGGTATTGAGTGAAGTCATAATAATAATACAAAGTCTAAAACATTAGTTTAACAAGCTTATTGGGCGAGTGATATCTCTGTTGTTTGAGACTTTTTAGTAAAACAGTATAGTTTTGTATTCGTTTTACTTAAATCGAACGATAGATTCGTAAGTAGTTGGTTATTAACTATATCGGTCCAGGTAATTACCGCTGCAAAGTTTCCGTTATGTAATGCAGAATTTAATACATACTCTAAATTTACTAGGTGCTTTTGTCTAATAACAAGTAATTTACTTGTATCAATAGAGCATGAGTCAAGTAAAGCTTTGCTAGGTACGTGATCTGGAGCAATTAGTAACGTCCATGCATTAGAGCTATTGTATTGGTGTAATACTTTTAAAAGCTCAAAGGTCGCTGAAATTTCATCTTCAATTTGAATCAAATTCACGCAATCGCTTTGCTCATCTTGTTGGTAACTTTTAACTGTTCTTACGGTAATAGGCTGTAACATAATTTCACTCACTGGGTTTTTATACAGTATTCATATACAGTAGTTTATACAGTGCTTTCGTGCAAGCCTTTTATGCTATTTATTTGTACAGTTATTCAGCTTTTGATCATTGTTTTTATTTTTTGAATTTATAATTCTTTATTAATCAGATTGTTATGGAATTATTTTTGAGAAGGTATTCTAAAAATAAATTTTTGAGCAGTGTCTTCATTTTGGGGTTTTATACTGTATAGGATTATCTTTATAACCATATACAGTATTTTTTTACACTGCATACAGTACTTCTGCTATAGCTAGCTTATGTGTTTTCACTCGTGCGAGGGATCATATGAGAAAACTGGAGTTGGTGGATTTGTTCGTACAAACTTGCCGCATAACATTGAGCATCTTTAAATCGCTTAGTTTCGATATGTTTGCGTATATCTGTAACCGCTGCAGTGGCAGGGGCGTACCCTTGGCTACTTGCTAAGCTTAACCAAGCTACAGCATGAAATACACTTTGTGGCACGCCTTCACCTTTCACAAAGAATAAACCTAAATAAAACTGTGCTCTGTGGTTTCCCGCCATTGCAGCAAGTCGCATCCATTTTGCAGCCAATGGAGCTTGATTATTTTTTAAATAATATAGGGCTTTATTTAACGTACTTTGCTCATCTTTTTTATTATCAACGGGCACAGAGGTATTTTCGGGTTGAGTAACAAAACCTAAAATATTATCTAGCTGTTGCTCTAAGTCTTGCTCACAAGGTGTTGTTTTAAGCATATTGGTTCATTTATTATTTTAACTACTCTAACAGTTTAGTATATAGCAAGGTAAAATGTCCTGTAAAAGATAATTTTTATGTTAAAATCTCGCCACTTTTTACTATCACAAGTTTATTATGTTCGAAGCCTTATTTAAACTGAGCGAAAATAATTCAACAGTTAAACGCGAATGCGTTGCTGGCCTAACTACCTTTATAACTATGGTATACATTGTATTTGTAAACCCGGCTATGCTCGCAGAGGCTGGGATGGATCAAGGGGCTGCATTTGTAGCGACATGTATAGCAGCTGCGATAGGCTGTTTTATAATGGGTTTATGGGCTAACTATCCATTAGCATTAGCGCCTGGTATGGGACTAAATGCCTTTTTTACGTATGGTGTCGTATTAGGAATGGGTTATACCTGGCAAGCCGCGTTAGGGGCTGTATTTATGTCCGGTTGTATATTTTTGTTTTTAAGCTTATTTAAAGTCAGAGAGTGGATTATTAATGCCATACCTCTGGTGCTCAAGCGAGCAATCGCAACGGGTATAGGTGCTTTTTTAGCATTAATTGCCCTTAAAAATGCAGGCATTATTGTCTCAAGCCCGGCAACATTAGTACAGTTGGGCGACATTACTTCTCCAGGACCGTTATTGGCTATATTAAGTTTTTTTGTAATTGCAGCGCTTTTATACCGCGATTTTAAAAGTGGCGTGCTTATTAGTATTTTATTAGTGACTGGCATTGCTTTAAGTTTGGGGCTTGTTGAATATCACGGTGTTATGGCTATGCCACCATCAATAATGCCTACTTTTATGCAGCTAGATTTTGCAGCCGCTTTTGATATATCAATGATGAGTGTTATTTTTGCTTTCTTGTTTGTCGATCTTTTTGATACTTCGGGTACATTAGTTGCGGTAACTCAAAAAGCAGGTTTAGCTGATGAAAAAGGTAACATGCCTCGTTTAGGGCGCGCATTAAGTGCTGACAGCTCAGCAACAATTGCAGGTGCGATGCTAGGTACGTCTACGACCACATCGTATATAGAATCGGTTGCTGGTGTATCTGTTGGCGGACGTACTGGCTTAACAGCTGTAGTTGTAGGCATTTGCTTTTTACTAATGATGTTTTTTGCACCGCTTGCACAAATGGTACCGGCTTATGCTACGGCAGGCGCTATTTTATATGTAGCTGTTCTGATGCTGCAAAATTTAAAGTTTGTAAACTGGGATGATATGACCGATGCAATTCCTGTTACTGTGGTATTACTAATGACACCATTAACGTTTTCGATTGCGCACGGTATTGCACTTGGTTTTATATCTTATACGGCGGTTAAAGTCTTGTGCGGTAAGCAAGATCAAGTCAGTATTAGTGTTTGGATATTAACAGCCTTGTTTGTTTTCAAGTTTGCATTTTTGTCTTAATAGCTAACAAAAAATACAAAAAAGCCTGCACAAATTTTAATTTGTGCAGGCTTTTTTAATGCTTTTATAAAAGCACTACCATTTCTTTTTAGGAGCAAACAGTATATCTAAGTCGTCTTGCTCTTCTTCTGTTTTCTTTTTAAGTGCGCTTGCATTAGAAGCTCTCAGTTCAACACTAATTGCCTCTAAGTAACCCTCAACTTCTAGCCGTTTTGTTGTTACATATTCATCAGAGTAGGTAACTGCGCTGAGTGTTGCCTGCGCTTTTTCAAAGTACTGTCTTGCAGAGCCAACCATACTGGCTGAGCGGGCAGACAAGCCACGTTTTATTTGGCTTTCAATATTAATACGCAGTTGTAGTTTTTCGAGACGTTTATCTTCTAAAACAAAAACTTGGCTATCAATACGACCTTTGCTGTGTTCAGAGCGTAAAATTGAGCGTAATTTTTTAATGCCCTGAATTAGGCCTACAAGTTGTTTGTCATTACTCGGTAGCGTTAAAGCTTCACTGCTATTATCTTGAACTGGATTAGATAAGTGCGTTTTTGCTTCACTTAAGCGGCTTTTAAGTGCTTTAGATGTTTGCGAGTTAGTAACCATTGTATTTAAGGCTTCGTAAATACGGCGCTGTAATGTACGAATTAGATTTTCAGAAAGGGGGATGTTAGCACTATTCATTAGTGCTTCTTCTGTTTCTTCTATTATAGCTTTTTGTTTTGTAAGCTCTTTACGGCGTTCTGCCTCTTGTTTTTCTTTGTGTTGTTGTACAGCACTTACCCAAAGTGCAATCACAATCAATGCAACTATAAGCACTATTATAATAGAAACGATCATGGTGTAATTCTCGGATATATAACCTAATTATTTAATCTTACATTAAATATACGTTAACAGGGTAGCTTTGCGCCGATTAACTTAAAAAATATACCAAAAAATTGATAGGTTGAGCTCTTTATAAACTGCAGTAAGCCTAAGGGCTTATAAACTAAAGCTGAATAATCATCGCTACCTGAAGCATATTTATTATGCTAGCCTTGAGCTCTAATCAGATAATTGCACACCTAAAGACCTAAAGTGCTATTTTACGTAAATAACACTTGGTTTTAAGCGGTATTGCCTTTATAAATAATATGAATAATAACGTTAAAATTTGCAGCCATGAAATTACAACAACTCAGATACATCGTAGAAGTACAAAATCATAAATTAAATGTTTCAGCGACTGCTGAGAGTTTATTTACCTCGCAGCCAGGAATTTCTAAACAAGTACGCATGTTAGAAGATGAGTTGGGTGTGCAAATTTTTGGTCGCAGTGGTAAGCATTTAACGCATGTAACCGGTGCCGGCGAAGATATTATTAATATTTCTCGTGAAATACTCTCTAAGGTAGAAGGTATTAAAGCCGTTGCTAATGAGCATACGCTACCTGATCAAGGTAAGCTAAATATTGCTACAACACATACCCAAGCTCGTTATGCTTTGCCTAACGTAATTCAAGGGTTTATGAAAAAATACCCTGCGGTATCGCTTCATATGCACCAAGGTACTCCACAGCAAATATCGGATGCTGCAGCACGCGGTGATGCCGATTTTGCTATTGCAACAGAAGCACTGCATTTGTATTCAGATTTAGTTATGCTGCCTTGCTACCATTGGAATCGCAGTATTGTTGTCGCTAAAGACCATCCGTTGGCTAAAAAGGCAAATAGTTTAACCGTTGCTGATATTGCTCAATATCCACTCATTACATATGTATTTGGTTTTACGGGCCGCTCAGAGTTAGATAAAGCGTTTAGCGCACACGGGCTTGAACCACACATTGTATTTACCGCAACCGATGCTGATGTTATAAAAACATACGTACGACTGGGTTTAGGAGTTGGTGTTGTTGCTTCAATGGCGATAGATCAAGTGAGCGATACCGATTTAGTGTGTATTGATGCAAGCCACTTATTTGAAGCTAGTACGACCAAAATTGGTTTTAGAAAGGGCAGCTTTTTGCGTACTTATATGTATGATTTTATCGAACGTTTTGCACCGCACTTAACTAAAGAGCGAGTAGAGCGAGCAAGCTTATTACGTAACCAAGATGACGTAGATAAGTTATTTGCAGATATAGAGTTACCCGTTAAATAATGTCACTACATTAAACGAATAATAAAAAAGCCGCCTATTTTAAAAATAGGCGGCTTTTTCTTTTTATAGCGAGCTGATTAACATTCGATAATATTAACAGCCAATCCACCGCGAGCGGTTTCTTTATATTTAGTTTTCATATCGTTACCAGTTTCAAGCATGGTTTTAATCACTTTATCAAGCGATACCTTTTGCTCGCCACTGCCACGTATAGCTAAACGTGAAGCGTTAATTGCTTTAATAGCGCCCATTGCATTACGTTCGATACACGGTACTTGTACTAAGCCACCAACAGGGTCGCACGTTAGGCCTAAATTATGTTCCATACCAATTTCTGCTGCGTTTTCTACTTGCACAACATTGCCACCAACAATTTCTGTTAATGCGCCTGCAGCCATAGAGCACGCAACGCCGACTTCACCTTGGCAACCTACTTCGGCACCCGATATAGAGGCATTCTTTTTATATAAAATACCAATAGCAGCAGCGGTTAATAAATAACGCGTGGCTATATCGCGGTCTACTTCTTTCACAAATGTGTGATAGTACATAAGCACAGCCGGTAAAATACCCGCAGCACCATTAGTTGGTGCGGTAACTACACGGCCACCTGCAGCGTTTTCTTCGTTTACGGCAAGGGCAAATAAATCAACCCAGTCCATTGCACGAAGCGGGTCGTTACTGACCTCTATATTTAGTTTTAAGTATAAGCTGGGCGCACGGCGTTTTACTTTTAAGCCGCCAGGTAAAATACCTTCGGTGCGCATACCACGGTCAATACAAGCCATCATTACTTTCCAAATATGGAACAATGTGTCTTTTACTTCGTCTTCAGTGCGCAGTGTTTTTTCGTTTTTCATCATCAAGGTAGAAACACTAAACCCAGACTCTTTACACATCTCTAGTAGTTCTTTTGCGCTACCAAATGGGAAAGGGGCTGGATTTTCTTCTCTAATATCGAGGGCCGCCTGTTTTTCGTTTTCAAACTCTTCGTCGGTAACAATGAAGCCACCGCCAATAGAGTAATATACTTTGCTGTAAACTTTTTCGCCGTTGTTTGAGGCGATAATTTCCATTGCATTAGAATGCTTAGGCAGTGTTTTACGACGATGGAAAACAATAGCACCTTGTTTTGGGAATTTGGCTTTGTGTGTTTTGTTTAGATAAATAACCTGATCTTTTTCGATGGTTGCTAAAATGTCGTCGACTAAATCGGCATCAATTGTTTCAGGATCGTAACCGGCTAAACCAAGAATTACGGCTTTACCCGAGCCATGGCCAACACCTGTTTGACCAAGAGAGCCATAAAGCTCTACTTTAATATCGGTCACATTTGCTAATAATTGTTGTTCTTGTAGGTCATTAACAAATAAGCGTGATGCGCGCATTGGGCCAACGGTGTGTGATGACGAAGGGCCAATACCAATGCTAAACATATCAAATGCACTGATCATAATGTGTGTGTCTCTACTTTGTTTTATCAGCACGAAGCTGCTCTTTGAACGGTCGAGCATGATAACGTGGAATTGTGATTGTGTAACTACTAATAACGAAGATTTAAACTGGTAAGGCGAGTTGTTTTGTAAAGTTTTTTATAATGCTTGCAGTCGCACCCCAAAGTAAACCATGCGGCGTTTTAAAACCTTGCAAAATAACCGTTTTCCCAAATCGTTGAAAAGGTAAGGGTTGCCAGTTAGCTTCGTTATTTAACTCAGTGACAGAGAGCAAAAAGCTCGCCTGTACTTCATTATAGTCATTTTCCCAGGTGGTGTCTTTTTTGAGTAAACCTACATAGGGGCTAATACTAAAACCCGTTAAGGTTGAATACTCAGGTAAGTGACCTAATACATTAACGTTGCTTTGGGCAATATTTAGCTCTTCTTTTAGTTCGCGAAGGGCTGTGGTGCGAAGGGTAATGTCGCTTACTTCAAACTTGCCTCCGGGCAAACAAATCTCCCCAGGGTGATGGTGTAAATAAGTAGGGCGTTTACACAGTAAAATATGTGCATGGTTATCTATATCAATAATTGGCAGCATAACAGCGCTAGCGCGTTTTTTACGTGTGTCTTTTAACTGATTTGGCGCAGCTGTAGGGCTTAACAGAAACCGCGCCATAATGTGTTCACTATTCAAAACGACCTACTGTTTTAATAAAGGGAGGATTTTATTTACTTTATCGTAAGTTTCTTGATATTCCAATTCGACTTTAGAATCAGCGACTATTCCACCACCTGCCCAGCAGTAAATTTGCGCTTTGTGGCACACCAAGGTGCGAATAGTGATACTCGTATCCATATTTCCACACGCACTTAAATAACCAATTGAGCCACAATAAATGCTGCGGCGATGTGGTTCTAGCTCTTCAATTATTTCCATCGCTCTAATTTTTGGTGCACCGGTGATTGAGCCACCCGGGAAAGCCGCTTTTAGCTGATCGAC
Organism: Pseudoalteromonas sp. NSLLW24; assembly: GCF_015864725.1. NCBI lineage: Bacteria > Pseudomonadati > Pseudomonadota > Gammaproteobacteria > Alteromonadales > Pseudoalteromonadaceae > Pseudoalteromonas > Pseudoalteromonas sp. NSLLW24. The sequence goes on from NZ_JADYWQ010000031.1 coordinate 10,315, forward strand.
CGCTGTTTTACCTTCATCAAGTTCTGAGGTGACCGTGCTTACTAAATGATGGACTGCCGGAAAGCTTTCAATAGCAAAAAGGGAAGGGACGTGAACGCTGCCTGGTTTTGCTACTTTGCCTAAGTCGTTACGCAGTAAATCAACAATCATTACATTTTCAGCGCGATCTTTAGCTGATGCTGCGAGTATTTGCGCTTGGCGTTGATCCTCTAGTGCATCTGCTTTTCGCGGCAGTGTGCCTTTAATTGGCTTGGTTTCTACAACGTTATTATTTACAGATATAAAGCGCTCAGGGGAAATTGATAAAATAGCCCCTTGAGGGTGATTTATAAAGCTTGAAAACGGCGCTTTATTTGCCTCACGCAGTTTAATATAAGCTGCCCAAGGGGAGCCTTCAAACTGAGCGTTAAAGCGCTGCGCTAAATTAATTTGGTAACAATCGCCACTTTTTAAATACTCCTCAATTTGGGCAAACTTTGCAGCGTATTCCGTTTCGCTCATATTTGATTGCCAGTCGCTGTTTAGGGCAAAGGACTGCGTACTAACTTGGGAGTTAGGGTGTGTATTTAAGTATTGCTCATAAAGCGCTAATCGATCGGTGTTTGGCTGCGATACATAAAACCAGCTTTGTTGCTGCTTGTCGTAAATAAGGGCATCTAAGTAAAGGCCAATAGCCATTTGGGGAAGACTAATATCTTCGATAGCACGAGTGGGGATGTTTTCAATTGTACGGCCTAGGTCGTAGCCAAAGTAGCCAAGCCAGCCGCCGTTAAAGGGTAAATCGTAACCGGCTTTTGTTTTATCAAGATGCGAAAGCTCATTATTCATAATTTCAAAGCAGTTATCACTACTTTCTATATTATTTAAAAAGCTTTTATTATTTTTTACTTCAAGGGTACTTTGCGGCTCAATGGCAATAATATTAAAACGGCTGTTTATATGATTACTATTTGCAGAATCTAATAGAATTGCATAAGGCAAATGTGAAAAATGCGCAAAAACGTCAATGCAGTTTTGTGTTATGCCTAATTTAATACAATTTTTTTTATTGTTTAGCATTTACTGCCCCTTTAAGAACTGGCTCGAAACGGGCTGGGAGGGTATCATAAGTCAAATTTTTTGGCAGCACTAAGCTGTAAAAAACAGTGCAAACCACCGTCACCGGTTTGATTTAGATTACGCGACAACGCGTAACGGTAACTTAAGGAACCACTATGAGTACAATTTGTCAGCAAGACTTTATTGATAGCATTGAAGATGCATTGCAATATATTTCGTTCTATCACCCACTTGATTTTGTTCAAGCTCTCGAAAAAGCTTACAACAAAGAACAAAGTAAAGCGGCTAAAGACGCCATTGCACAAATTTTAATTAACTCACGCATGTCGGCTGAAGGCAAGCGTCCACTTTGCCAAGATACCGGTATTATTACCTGTTTTGTTAAAGTAGGTATGGATGTTAAGTGGGATAAAACAGATTTAACCGTTCAACAAATGGTTGATGAAGGTACTCGTCGTGCATATTTGAATCCAGATAACCCTTTACGTGCATCTATTGTTGCAGACCCTGCTGGCACGCGTAAAAACACGAAAGATAATACGCCTTCGGTTGTGCATATTGATTTAGTAGCGGGTGGTAAAGTAGAAGTAATGGTTGCGGCTAAAGGCGGCGGCTCTGAAAACAAAAGTAAAATGGTTATGTTAAACCCGTCAGATGATGTTGCTGAATGGGTAGAAAAAACACTACCAACAATGGGTGCTGGTTGGTGTCCGCCAGGCATGCTAGGAATAGGTATTGGTGGTACGGCTGAAAAAGCGGCAGTAATGGCTAAAGAGTCGTTAATGGACCCGGTTGATATCCATGAACTAATGGAGCGCGGCGCAGAAACGACTGAAGAAAAGCTACGTTTAGAAATTTTTGACCGTGCTAATAAATTAGGTATTGGCGCACAAGGCTTAGGCGGTTTAACAACGGTTGTTGATGTTAAAATTAAAACAGCACCAACGCATGCAGCTTCAAAACCTGTAGTAATGATCCCTAACTGTGCGGCAACTCGCCATGTACATTTTACACTTGACGGTTCTGGCCCTGCTAATTTAAAAGCACCTAAGCTAGAAGATTGGCCACAAGTAACATTTGAAGTGGGCGAAGGCACACGTCGCGTTGACTTAAATACACTGACTAAAAAAGATGTTCAAGAATGGAAAATGGGTGAAACTGTTTTACTTTCGGGCACTATTTTAACAGGTCGTGATGCAGCGCATAAACGTCTGCAAGATATGATCAATTCAGGTGAAGGTTTACCAAAAGGCGTAGACTTCGATAATAAATTTATTTATTACGTTGGACCAGTAGACGCGGTACGTGATGAAGCAGTTGGTCCTGCAGGCCCTACAACTGCAACTCGTATGGATAAATTTACCGATATGATGCTAGAAAAAACAGGCATTGTAGGCATGATTGGTAAAGCTGAACGTGGACCTGCAACTGTTGAGTCTATTAAAGAGCATAAATCTGTTTATTTAATGGCTGTAGGCGGCGCAGCTTACTTAGTATCTAAAGCGATTAAAAAAGCACGCGTAGTTGCTTTTGAAGATTTAGGTATGGAAGCTATTTATGAATTTGAAGTAGAAGATATGCCAGTGACCGTTGCAGTAGACAGTGAAGGTGCTAATGCGCACACACAAGGCCCTGCAATCTGGAAAGCTAAAATTGAAGAGCTTGATAGCAAGCTAAAATAACGTACGTTATGTTTTTAAAAAGCGAGCCTAGTGCTCGCTTTTTTGTTTTTTAAATAGAGTCATTATCAAGCTTACAGCTCTGACCAGTTTGCGAAAAAGCTCACTTTTTACTGGAAACCTATAGGCAGCAATACGTGGCGGGCAAGCAGCACTTGTATATTAAACTTTACACGCAATCGCTTTGTTACGTTCACGTAAACGTAAGTTGGTGTGGTTGTTCTATTTATAGTTTTTAAAACTTACAAATGACGATTTTGTGAATTTTTTATCTATACAATAGTTTTAATCCGGTTATTTAATTTAAGCTTGATGTTTTCATTGGTTTTATCTTCTGCGAGTATAGCGAACTCGAATATGAAGTGATAAAGTCTCGGCAATTTCCAGCGCGCATACCCTCTCACGGGTTAACTATTTCGGAGTATTTTAAGTGGCTGTGTTTAATCGAGTTGAATTTGATAACCATGAACAAGTGGTTTTTTGTTCTGATGAAGAATCGGGTTTAAAAGCAATTATTGCTGTACATAATACCAACCTAGGTCCTGCTGTTGGCGGATGTAGAATGTGGGATTATGCGAACGACGAAGATGCTGTTTACGACGTGCTACGTTTATCAAAAGGCATGACTTATAAAAATGCAGTTGCGCGCTTACCATTTGGTGGCGGTAAATCTGTAATTATAGGTAATGCGAAAGAAATTAAATCTGAGCAGTTATTTCGTGCATTTGGCCGCCAATTAGAGCGATTAAATGGCAATTATTACTCAGCAGAAGATGTAAACATCACATGTGCTGATGTAGCTATTATGAATAAAGAAACTAATTACGTACTGGGCCTTGAAGGTAAAAGTGGTAACCCATCGCCATTTACAGCATACGGTACGTTTTTAGGAATTAAAGCAGCGCTACAGCATCAACGTGGTCATCAAAATTTTGCAGGCGTAAAAGTGGCTGTTCAAGGTTTAGGTGCTGTTGCTTATGGTTTATGTAAGCATTTAGCTGATGCGGGCGCTGAGTTGTTTGTAACAGATATTAACCAAGTTGCAATTGATCGCGTAGTTAATGATTTTGGCGCGACTGCGGTTGGCATTGATGAAATTTACGACTTAGATGTTGATGTTTATGCACCGTGTGCATTAGGTGCAACTATTAACGATTTAACGATACCGCGTTTAAAAGCGACTATTATTGCAGGCTGTGCTAATAATCAGCTGGCAGAGTCTCGCCACGGTGAAGTTATTCGTGAAAAAGGCATTTTATATGCACCAGATTACGTAATTAACGCTGGTGGTATTATTAATGTTTATTACGAAACAGCGCCAGAAGGTTACAGTGCAGCAGCGTCTAATAAACATGTTGAAGGTATTTTTAATACGTTAACTGAAATCTTTGCCCGTAGCGAAAAAGAGCAAAAATCAACGCATTTAATTGCTGACGAATTAGCGCAAGAGATCATTAAAAACGGTCTGTGATCTAAGTTCTAATTTATATAAGGGTGTGCAATTGCACACCTTTTGTTTATCTGTAAGTTAAGGGGTGTTGATCTTTGCGGATTTAACCTTGAAAGATCAACAGACCCTGATGCAATTGTTACTGAACAGCGGTACACTTTATTTTTAATTTTGTGCGGCAAATTATGACTCCTTCAACTTCTCTCATGCAGCCTATCGATTTAGATAATTGGCCTAGAAAGCAACACTTTGAATTATTTAAACACTTTTCTCAGCCTTATTTTAATGTGTGTGTGCGTTTAGATGCTCAAGCACTTTACGACTATTGCAAAACCAATCAATTTTCTTTTTTTCAAGCGTATGTATATTGCACCTTAAAAGCTTGCCATGAGTACGATTCAATAATGCTACGTATAATAGATAATCAACCATGGTTACTTAATAGTGTTCGCGCAAGTGTGGTTGAGTTGTCTGAAAACGATACGTTTGTTTTTAGTTATTTTAACAGCACAGGCGAGTTTAAAGAGTTTGCAAATCATGCAAGTGGCGTAAGCAAAAAAGCGAAATTACAGCCGTTATTTTCTGATGCATTTGCTCAAACAGAAGGGCAGGCTGATTTAATTCATATATCTGTTTTGCCGTGGCTGAATTTTAGTGCGTTTTCGCATGCATTTAGTGAAGGGCAGAGTTTAGGCATTCCTAAATTTGTATTTGGTCAGTTTGATAAACACACAGGCACAATGCCTTTAGCTATCGATGTACACCATTCATTAATGGATGGTTTGCACGTAGCGAAATTTATAAGCACATTGCAGGGTACATTTGATACCTTTTGCAAAAATTAACTCTAAACACATCAGTAACGGCAGTGCAAAGCAGTAAACAATTTATAAGTAATCTATAAGTAATCTATAAGCAATGCGATGTGAATTACTTTATATTCAAATACATAATCTTGTATGCTTGAAAAACACGTGTGCTGGACATATTTATATACCATACCTTAGCTCAGGAAATCCCCATGATAAATGGACTGTTAATTGTTGTTTTAATTCTTTTTGTGGTGATTTTCTGGCGTTGGCCATCAATTCAAAACCGATTATGGCGCAGTAAATATAAAGACTTTGCTTTAAATTCGCAGCAAAAAGATATTTTACTGCGTTGCATGCCCATCTATAAAAAAATGACCGACGCCGACAGAGAAAAATTAGAGCGACATATTACGTGGTTTTTAAACGAAAAACGCTTTGTCGGTTGTGATGGCTTAAGGCTAACGTCTGCAATGAAGTTAATTGTTGCCGCCGATGCGTGTGTATTAGTACTTAATAAACCGTGGCCGTTATATAGAAATGTAAAAGAAATTTTATTATATCCAAGTGCTTATTATGCTCCGCAATCAACTCGCGATAGTGCAGGACTTGTGAGTTACCATAATACAGTAAGACTAGGCGAGTCATGGCCTGGCGGCACGCTCGTTTTAAGCTGGCATGATGTACTTGAGGGTAATCGTTTACCAAGCGATGGACATAACTTGGTATTTCATGAGTTTGCGCATCAACTCGATCAAGAAACAGGTAAAACAACGGGCACACCCATTTTAAAAAGCTCAGCAGATTACAAAGAGTGGGGCCGAGTATTTAGCCGTGCTTTCACCCAGTTAAAAAGCCATGTTGCCTATAGCATGCCGCATGTTATTCACAGCTATGGTGCGACTAACGAAGCTGAGTTTTTTGCTGTACTCACCGAAACCTTCCTCGAAAAACCCGCAGAGCTTCGCCGATACGATCCTGAAATTTACAGTATGCTAGTTAATTACTATCAATTTGACCCTATCGTTTGGCATTAAACCTACATAAACCGCGCTTTATCATATAACGCTGGCAAGTTGCGTTTGTTTTTGTTGCAATCATGTGAAATAGTTTTTACTGCAACAATAACAAGCGAGAAACGCATGAAAAAAATGCTTCATACAGTATTGGCGCTGTCGGTGTCATTAGCGATAGGGCAGGTAAATGCCGCTGAAAAAGACGAACAAAAATGGCAAGTAGATTCACCTAAGGGGCAGTTTGTTGACGCTGCAATTAGCGTTGAGCAGGGCACATGGATGAATATAGATATTAGCCCTGATGGTAAAACCGTGGTGTTTGACTTACTTGGCGATATTTATACTATGCCAATGAGTGGTGGTACAGCCACAAAGCTCACCTCTGATATTGCATGGCAAATGCAACCACGCTTTAGTCCTAACGGCAAAAGTATTGCGTTTACCTCCGATCAAGGTGGTGGCGATAACATTTGGATAATGGACTTAAATGGTGAAAATCAACACGCTGTTACCGATGAAACCTTTAGATTACTAAATAGTCCTGCATGGAGTCCTGATGGCGACTACTTAGTTGCGCGTAAACACTTTACAGCTAGCCGCTCATTGGGAGCAGGTGAAGTGTGGTTGTATCACAAAGCGGGTGGCAAGGGCGTACAGCTTACAAAACGCGAGAACGATCAAAAAGATTTAGGTGAGCCAATGTTTTCACCTAATGGTCGTTATGTATACTTTTCGCATGATGCAACACCCGGTAAAACCTTTCATTACTCAAAGGATTCTGTAGCGGGCATTTATAAAATTAAACGTTACGACCGCGAAACGGGTGAAATTGAAACTGTAATCGATACGATGGGCGGTGCTATTAGGCCTACACCATCACCAGATGGTAAAAAACTGGCGTATATAAAGCGCGATGATTTTCAAACAAGCCTTTATTTATATGACTTAACTAGCGGTGAGCACACTAAGCTTTACGATAAGCTTGAGCGAGATATGCAAGAAACATGGGCTATTCATGGTGTATACCCAACCATTGCATGGACACCCGATAACGAAGAGTTAGTATTTTGGGCTGGTGGTACAATTCACAAGCTAGATGTTGCAGACAAATCTGTAAAAACCATTCCTTTTAAAGTGCAAACCACTAAAAAAATTCAAAAAGCAGTGCGCTTTACACAAAACTTAGATACTGATGAATTTGATGTAAAAATGCTGCGTAATGTGCAAGTAAGCCCAGATGGCGAAACGGCAATTTTTGAAGCGCTTGGGCATATTTATAAACGTGATTTAGAGTCAGGTAAAATTAAGCGTTTAACAAAGCAAACTGATCATTACGAATTATTTCCACAGTACTCTCGCGATGGTAAAAAAATAGTTTACACCACATGGGATGACAACAAACAAGGGTCTGTAAGGGTTGTGTCTGCGCGCAGTGGTCGTGGCGATACAATTACTAAAGAGCCTGGAAAGTACGTAGAGCCTGCGTTTAGTCCAGATGGTAAAACGGTTGTTTATCGAAAAGCCACTGGCGGCAGTATTTTAAACCCTAAGTGGTCACTTAATCCTGGTATATATAGCGTAAGCGCAAAAGGCGGTAAAAGTGAGCTTATTTCAAAAAGTGGTTATCAACCACAATTTGGAGATGCAAACGATCGCGTTTTTATAATGAGTCCTTGGCCAAAACCAACGCTAAGTGTAGTTGAGCTTGAAAGTAAAAAAGTTCGCAAACTGTACGAGTCAGAGCATGCGACTGAATTTAGAGTATCACCAGATGGGCAATATCTGGCTTTTGCTGAGCGATTTAAAGTATTTGTAACGCCGTTTGTTCAAAGTGGTAAAACAATTAATATTGGGCCTAAAGACAGTCAATTTCCAATAGAGCAGTTATCGGTACGTGCTGGTGAAAACATTAGTTGGAGCGCTAAGAGCAACACGCTTTATTGGACATTAGGGCCTGAGCTTTATCATGCAAGCCTTGAGGGGATGTTTGCTATTAACAAAGCCGAAGATGCCGACTTTAAAGTGAAAAGTGGCGATAATATCGGTTTCAGTAAAAAAATGGCAGAGCCTAAAGGTATGATTGCGCTCACTGGTGCAAAAATTATAACTATGGACGGCGAAAAGGTTATTGAAAATGGCGTAATTATCACTGATGGCAAGCATATTAAAGCAATTGGTACAGCCAGCGATATAAGTATTCCTAAAGGTGCTGAGGTTATTGATGTAACAGGTAAAACTATTATGCCTGGTATTGTTGATGCTCATGCACATGGCTCGCAAGCAAGTGACGAAATTATACCTCAGCAAAACTGGAAAAACTTTGCAGGTTTAGCGCTAGGTGTTACTACAATTCACGATCCATCAAACGATACCTCTGAAATATTTACCGCAAGCGAAATGCAAAAGGCAGGCATGATTGTTGGCCCGCGTATTTTCTCAACCGGTACTATTTTATATGGCGCAAATATGCCAGGTTATACTTCGCATATTGACTCGTTAGACGATGCTAAATTTCATTTAGAGCGCCTTAAAAAAGTAGGTGCATTTAGTGTTAAGTCGTATAACCAACCACGTCGTGAGCAGCGCCAACAAGTTATTGAAGCAGGTCGTGAACTTGAAATGATGGTTGTCCCTGAAGGTGGCTCATTATTACAACATAACTTAAGTATGATTGTAGATGGACACACAGGTATCGAGCATTCAATCCCTGTAGAGAACATATACGACGATATAAAGCAGTTATGGTCGCAAAGTGATGTTGGCTATACACCAACACTTGTAGTGGCTTATGGTGGCATTTGGGGTGAGAACTACTGGTACGATAAAACTGATGTATGGAATCATCCACGTTTAAGTAAATTTGTGCCAAAAAATCAATTATTACCACGCTCTATGCGCCGAGTTAAAGCGCCCGATCATCACTATAATCACTTTAATAACGCACGCGTTGCTGCTGAGCTACAAGACCTAGGTGTATTAGTTAACTTAGGTGCTCACGGTCAGCGTGAAGGCTTAGGTGCACACTGGGAGATGTGGATGTTTGCACAAGGCGGAATGACACCGCTTGAGGCTATACGTGCTTCAACACTCGATCCGGCTAAGTATTTAGGGCTTGATAAAAACGTAGGCTCCCTTGAAGTGGGCAAACTGGCAGATTTAATGGTTATAGATGGCGATCCGCTTAAAAATATTCGAGATTCGGATAAAGTAGATTACACCATGATCAATGGTCGATTATTCAATGCAGAGACAATGAGTGAAGTGGGTAAAAAAGAGCGCGAACCACTTTACTTCGAAAAGTTATAATTTATTTTGATCTTTTGAAAGCGGCTACATAGCCGCTTTTTTTAGTCTTACTCAACTTATAAGGCTCTATTTTTTTGATTAAATGGTGCAATTAAGGTTGGAAGACGATAATTAATATAATTTTTAGATATTTTTTAGCAAATAACGCACATAAAAAAACCGCTTAACGCGGTTTCTTTTAAAAATCATAAATGTTGATTAAACAACACCGCGCGGTAAGCGACAGTCATGATCTTTACGAGCTAAAATTACAATCCAAAGTTCTTCCGCTGTGTAACCTTCTTCGTTTTCGGTAACAACAGTGAATGGCGCTTTTTTCTGTGCTTTAACAGGCGCAGCTGCTTTTGGTTTTTTCGTTTTAGTTGTTTTACCAGAGTTTAACTTTTTAGTAAGCTCTGCTACGTCAGCTAGGCGTAAATTTTTACCGCCATCAATGCTGTACCAACCAGGTTTAGTTGTGATTTCAGGTTTTTTACCATTGGCAGTTTCGTACGCTGCTTCAAAGGCAGATAACACTTCTGTTTTGTCTAGTTTGCTCATCAGAGACCCTATACGTTGTGAACACAGATAAAGAAGAGGTATTTATACCTATTTTAAAACAGTTTTTCAATTTTTTGCGATTTTCCTTCCATTTTAGAGCTATAAACGCCAAAATTTGCACAAAATTCAGTGCTAAGTAAGGTAAGTTATATGCAACGTAGAGAATTTAACCAACTCCTAAATGACATTTTAAAACCTCAATTAATTAAAGATTTTTGCCCAAATGGCTTACAAGTTGAAGGTAAAAACGAAATTAAAAAAATTGTGACGGGTGTAACCGCAAGTCAAGCATTAATAGATGCTGCCATTGAGCAACAAGCAGATGCTATTTTAGTTCACCATGGATTTTTTTGGAAAGGGGAATCCCAACCAATAACGGGAATGAAAAAGCGTCGTATAGGTGCGTTATTAGCACACGATATTAATTTATTTGGCTATCACTTACCACTCGATATTCATCCAGCAGTTGGCAATAACGCGCAACTAGCAAAGTTATTGGATATTGAAATTGAAACAGGGCTAGAGCCAACTTCAAATAGCGTAGCAATGAAAGGGCGTTTAAAAACACCATTAAGTGGTGAAGATTTTGCCGATAAAATTGCAAAAGTGCTAAATCGAACCCCACTCACAAGTTTAGTACGTTCAGCTAAAATTGAAACCATTGCACTGTGTACTGGTGGTGGGCAAGGGTATATTGATTTAGCTGCAGAGCAAGGCATTGATGCTTATTTAACGGGTGAGGCATCGGAGCAAACAATTCATAGTTCTCGTGAGCAAAACATTGATTTTTTTGCCGCAGGGCATCATGCAACAGAGCGCTATGGTGTAAAAGCTCTGGGTGAGTTACTTGCTCAAGAGCATGGCTTTGATGTGACATTTATAGACATAGATAACCCAGTTTAACTAGGCTATCTATTAATTAACCTGAACGCTACTTGAGATAGATTTATTATCTAGAGTTCATATATGGTCTCCTCCAGTATTGCAAGGTGTCATTCAACGATAGCAGGGACAGGTTTGCTGTCATATATA
>NZ_JADYWQ010000032.1:0-17732 GCF_015864725.1 Pseudoalteromonas sp. NSLLW24
ATTGCTTTATATTGTTAAAGAACGTTTTGAGTCGCTTTAGCGTCTCAAGGGATGCGAATAATACACCCTTTATTTTTCGAGTCAACACTTAGTTTTAAACTTTCTTTTGGAAGATTTAAAACCTAAGTTTTACTTAACACCCTGAGTTGTTCGTGCCTCGCTATGCGTTGGCGTTTCCCGTCTCAGTGGGGTCGCATTATAGGGAGATCCGAAAACAGATCAACCCTTTTTTGAAGAAAACTTGAAATAATGTGCTGTTCGCTGAGTATTTGAGCTAAACACGTTAAAAACACAACATAACTAGCAAATTATTAACAACTAAAGGTGTTTAAACTTCACTGATATTAAAAGTGAGCTTAAACGATCTTCATATAAAGACTTACACCCCATATGATCAATACGATCGTTAATGAAAGTGTTACGGCTGCAGATCCCATATCTTTGGCTCTACCTGACAATACATGCAATTCTGTACTTACTCGATCTGTTAATGCTTCAATGGCAGAGTTTAGCAATTCAACAATTAGAATAATAAGCAGTGAGCTAATTAGTATTGCCCAGTGTAATAATGATGAAGCAAGCCAAAATGAAGTGGGGAATAATATAAGGCTTAGTAATAGCTCTTGTCTAAATGCAGCTTCTTCTTTAAATGCTGCTTTAAAGCCAAGATAGGAGCAATAGGTTGCTTTGAAAACGCGTTTGAGGCCTAAGCCATTTGGTTTTAATACATCTTTCATTAATAAACTCTATGAATGAAGGTCAAAATAAAGCCCCGCACTGCGAGGCTTTTTATTTATGCTACGCCGTATTGATCACGGTAAGCTTTAACTGAGGCTAAATGCTCGCCCATCGTTCCTTGGTTTTCAAGGTAACTAATAAGGTCTGCTAATTTTACAATAGAAATTACTTTGGTATTAAAGTCGCGTTCAACTTCTTGAATAGCTGATAACTCGGCTTTACCTTTTTCTTGGCGATCTAATGCAATTAAAACACCACTAAGGTCTGCACCATTTTGTGCAATAATTTCCATGGACTCACGAATAGCGGTACCTGCGGTAATTACATCATCAACTAGCATTATTTTGCCATTGAGTTCTGAGCCTACTAATGTACCACCTTCACCGTGTGCTTTTTTCTCTTTACGGTTAAAACAGTACGGTACATCTTTATCATGGTGATCTGCTAATGCAACTGCCGTCGTTGTTGCTATTGGGATACCCTTATACGCGGGACCAAATAGTACATCGTACTCTATCGCTGAATCTTCTAATGCTGATGCATAAAAACGACCTAAACGTGCTAAGTCACGACCTGTATTAAACAAACCGGCATTAAAAAAGTAAGGACTTATGCGCCCTGACTTTAAAGTAAACTCACCAAATTTTAATACCTGCTTCTCTAGAGCAAATTCTATAAACTCTTTTTGATAATCTTTCATATCTAGTGGCCTACCTATTTATGCTAATGCTTGCTTTTGTACGTCAATGATCTCACGAATAGAATGTTTAGCTAAAGTAAGTAACTCATCTAGCTCATCAAACGAGAAAGGTTCGCCTTCGGCTGTGCCTTGAATTTCTATAATTTTACCTGTTTCGGTTAAAATTACATTCATATCAGTTTCTGCTGCTGAATCTTCAATATATTCTAAATCGCTAATTGCTTGGCCTTTGTATATACCTACTGAAATAGCTGCAATCATATGTTTAAGTGGGTTTGAATTAATCATACCCTTGGCACGCATATGCGTTAGCGCATCAACAAGTGCAACACATGCACCACTTATAGAAGCAGTACGTGTACCGCCATCTGCTTGGATTACATCACAGTCGATAGTGATTGTGTTTTCGCCAAGTGCTTTTAAATCAACAGCAGCACGAAGTGCACGTGCAATTAAACGTTGAATTTCCATAGTACGACCGCCCTGCTTACCACGTGCAGCTTCTCGAGCATTACGCGTATGCGTTGCTCGCGGTAACATACCGTATTCAGCATTGATCCAACCTTTACCCTGACCTTTCATGAAACGAGGAACGCCCGATTCGACAGTAGCTGTACAAAGTACTTTGGTGTTACCAAACTCAACAAGTACTGAGCCTTCAGCATGCAAAGTATAATTACGTGTAAATGTAACAGGTCTAATTTGGTTAGGTGTTCTTTCGCTTGGACGCATTGACGATCCCCTTAATTCAGAATTTGCGACATTATAAGTGTATGTGGGTATAGATACCATGCTGATTTAAATAAATAGCTGTATGCAAAATATTCAGTGTATTAAATTTTCCCTAGAGCTTAAGCGGTGTTACGGTATAATCATCGTAATATTGTATTTATAAATTTAGGAAAATATCCATGATCCACAGTATGACAGCTTATGCGCGTCGCGAAATAAAAGGCGATTGGGGAACTGGCACTTGGGAAGTTCGTTCAGTGAACCAGCGTTACCTTGAAACATTTATTCGCGCACCAGAGCAATTTCGTGGCATGGAGCCAGTTATTCGTGAGCGTTTACGCAAACACTTACAACGCGGTAAAGTTGAGGTTTTTTTAAAGTTTGTAGCAAATCCTGCCCATGTTGGTGAGCTATCAATTAACCAAGCCCTTGCTGAGCAACTTATAAATAGCGCGAAATGGGTTCAACAGCAAAGTAATGGCGACATTAATCCTGTTGATATATTACGTTGGCCTGGTGTTATGGAAGCTGAAGAACTTGATATGGATAGCGTTAATACAGCACTAATTGCTGGTCTTGATCAAGTAATCGAAGATTTTAAATCAGCTCGTGGCGATGAAGGTGCAAACCTTGAAGAAATGATAGCAATCCGCCTTGATGCGATTTTAGAGCAAGTAGAAATTGTAGAAACGCACATGCCTGAGATTGCTAAATGGCAGCGTGAAAAACTGGCTCAAAAGCTAGAAGACTTAACAGCAAACATTGACGAGTCACGCCTTGAACAAGAACTTATTTACCTTGCGCAAAAACAAGATGTGGCTGAAGAATTAGATCGCTTAAAGTCTCACGTTAAAGAAACTAAAAAAATCCTTAAAAAAGGAGGCGCATGTGGTCGCCGCTTAGATTTTATGATGCAAGAATTTAATCGTGAAGCTAACACGCTAGCATCTAAATCTATCAATAGTGACATCACTACTGCAGCCGTAGAGCTAAAAGTACTAATTGAACAAATGCGTGAGCAAATTCAGAATATAGAATAGTGTTTTAGCCTGTTTCAACTTGTTTATAACTTATTAATAAGCCTAGCTTTTTCTAGGCTTTTTGTTTTCTACCGTTCATACTAGCCCCCTATTGTACGTGTCCAAGTGGTTACCAAACTACTTGGTAACCACTTTTAAAATCCTTGATAGCCATTTTATATAACTCAATGAATGTAAAAGAAACCAAAACAAAAAATTAAAAATGGTATAGATCCACTTGCCGAAAGAGTAAGGCAGGGACAGACATTATTATAACAATGAATGACCTATTTAATGACTGGTTTAAAGATAAAAGTAAAGAAGCAAAAAAACAGTTTTTACCTATTAATAAAGCCTTTAAGTTTAATTGCTAGCTACCCGTCAACGGTTGTCGGTTTGGTTTTTAAGTTAAAACAAAGCTAAACCGTCTTATATAAATAATGCAATGCCTGTGAAATATTGATAATTTTTATTAGCTATATAGCTAATATAGGAGTTATATACTAATATATTAGCCATATAACTAACATTCAATAAGTGAATATATGTCGAGTAGAGCAGATATTGGCAAACAAATAAGTACTAGCAGGAAAGCTTTAGGCTACACGCAACAAAAGCTATCAGAGATCGCGGGAATTAATAAAACAACGATTTCCGAGATTGAGAACGGTCGCTTTACTGGTTCATTCGATATATTTGAGCGGCTGCTTGATGCAGTTGATTTACAATTTGAAGTTACCTCAAAACAACACTCTCTACCAGACTGGGATACCATCGAAGATATATTCTCGGAGGATGACTAATGAGTGGCACACCACAGCTTCCAAATAAAATTACAAATATAACAGTATGCACTGACTATTCTGAAGTTGGCGTATTAACACATGGCTCAGTACATCACTACCAGCCAACACAAGAAAACCTACACGTGTCACTGACTATGACTAAAAAAGGCATGGATGGCTACTCATCGGGTTCTCTTCACCCTATATTTTCACAAAACTTGCCAGAGGGCTTTAACCGTCGATTCATTGCAGAAAAACTAGCGAGATACGCCAAAGTAAACGACATGTATTTACTTGCTTTACAGAGCGCACAAGGCATTGGCATGCTTTCATATAAAAGTGAGCTTACTTTACCAGAGGCTGAGCCTGTATCTTTAAGCGATATTTTAACTTATAACAGCAATGCACCACTTTTCCCTCAGTTATTAGAAAAGTACTACCTACAAAACTCGTTGGCAGGCGTACAACCTAAAGTAAGCATTCCTAATGCCTCAACCATTAAAACCGATAGAACAATTCCGCAGAAAGATTTAATAGTGAAGTCATTCGATAACGAGTTTCCATTACTTACGGTAAACGAGTTTGTGTGTATGGAAGCAGCTCGCCATTGCGGACTTGAGCCACCAAAGACATACTTATCTGAAAATTTAGAAACGTTCGTTGTTGAACGCTTTGATAAAACAAGTGACGGAACTAAGCTCGGTTATGAAGATTTCACAACCTTACTAAAAAAAACTAACGACCCCGACGCTAAATACACTGGCAGCTACGAAACCTTACTCAAAGCTACTTATATATATACAAACAGCCAAGCCGAAGTAGAAAGGATGTACAAGTACATTGTATTTACCTGCTTAATTGGTAACGGCGATGCCCATCTAAAAAACTTTGCCTTGCAATATACACCTGATATGAAAAACATATATCTCTCACCACCGTTTGATATAACACACACAAAAATATACGAAACCATCGATAATAAAATGGCACTCAAATTGGCTAACAGCAAAGAATTTCCAGACGTGTCGTATTTACTAAAGTTGGCTGAGGGCACTCACTTTAAAATTAGAAAAGCCAAAGAGATAATAGAATCTCTCAGCGACGGTATTATTGACTACCTTAAACACTCTAACGAAGTACAGCTACTTGATGGATTACGTGCATCAATTGAAAGCTCAGTATCAAATACAATGACGCCTAGCTATTCAACTAAAAGCTACCGCCACGACAGAATTAAAAAGTTTGAGTAGCGGCAGTGCTCTTTAATTACTTTACGCAGCATCAATAAACATGAGTAAGGTTTGTGTAGCTACATGAACCGTCAACCGTTGACGGCTTGCACGAAGCACTACTACAGCCCTTTAAAACCCTGCCATAAACGTATCTACAAAACATTTAAATCTATCGGTAATAATGGGCAGTACTTTTTTGCGTTGTAAAAAGCTAGGTTTGGTTTTGTAGATACTAAGAAATTAACCTTTAGGCTATATTTAATCCTCAATAATCCAACTATCTATAATATCAGTCAATAAATCTTGCTTTAGTTTGCCTAAGGCATGATGCTCT
This sequence comes from Pseudoalteromonas sp. NSLLW24, assembly GCF_015864725.1. NCBI lineage: Bacteria > Pseudomonadati > Pseudomonadota > Gammaproteobacteria > Alteromonadales > Pseudoalteromonadaceae > Pseudoalteromonas > Pseudoalteromonas sp. NSLLW24. Next base: position 5,541 of record NZ_JADYWQ010000032.1, read on the forward strand.
GGATAATTAGAAACTATCGCTTTTATCAATTCTTTTTGAAGCTGCTCCGTATCATCTTCAATTAAGTTAGCAATCGACTCAATAGCACTTTGAGGATAATACTTTACTAAATCTAAAGTTCGCTCAATATCTCTAGAATGTTTTGCGTAATAGCCTTGCATATGTGGGGATGGATGTTGAAATCTTGCTAACTTATATAAAGCTAAAGAGTTTTTGATTTTTTTATTTTGCAATGCTGAGTCAGTTAATTTAATTTTTTGATACATTGTTGAATCATTACTCATGAAATAAGCGGTTAAATCACCGGGCTGTACTGATTCGAATATCGTAATATGCTCTACATTATCTTCAGGTATGTGCGGATGCAGTAAACTAAAATCCAATATTCCTTGCTCCCAATCAAGTACACTTTCATCCGACTTACTATGATTACAGCTATGACAAACAGGGATTAAATTAAATAGAGATACAGCAAAAAAAGGAAATATAGACTTAGGTAAAAAATGATCTAACTCAGGGCGACCTTTAAATTCATTACCCTCAAAAACAGTGTGTGTATAATTACGATTGCAATAAGGACAGAGCGTATTCTCTGTACTTTTAGTAATTTCATAGGCTCCCCAACCATCAAAACTTCCAATAAGCTTGTCATATTTAAACTTATCCATACAAAAATATAGAAATGTTTTAAACTCGATGTCTATTCCTATACAAGCAAGATCTAACTCCATTCTGGGATTAGCTCGGTGAGCAGCTGGACCATCGGCAACGAAGTGCTTACGTAGCAAACTGTAATTCAATTCACCATTAATTAGGTAAAAATCCAGCAGCCCCAGCTCTTCTAGTTTTTCAGAGATAGCATCTCTATTAACCCCAACTCTCTTATCTTTACTAATAAAACTTGTTAGCTGATTTATAGCAGAGCTCTTAAATAATAAAGACACCTCCTTTATTGTTCCACTTTTTTTAACTGTTTTCCAAAAGTAAAATGCATCATGAAACAAAGAGTGGAAAACGACTGGAACCTGTTGTTTCATTAAATCAGTTAACTCAACTAACACCTCAAGTTGTTGTGGTGGAGAACTTAAAAACAGACGATTACCTTTGGTAAATAACCAAGCCATATATTGATTGTCAGGTAAAGGGTTTCCCTCAGAGAATATATCTAACTGCTCTATACACCAATCAAAATGTTTTCTGTTTACATTTTCTGAAGCTCTAAAGGTAATAGAAAACATTTATTCCTCATCCACTATGAAAAGAGCCTGCAAATCTTCTAATTTGTTTTTTAAATCAGGGTTTGACTGACTATATCTGACTAATTTAGTGATCATTGCAGAATCAACATTATTTTTCTGACTAAAAGAAACTAACCGTTTTTTTAATTCTTTTCTTAATAACCTATCACCAATATGTGAAACCAATAATTCCGCACCTAAAAGCTTATCTTCAAATGATGCATCAGGTAAAAAAGATTCAGACTTATGATCGTTAATAAAACCAACTAAACGTTCTATTTCAATTTTAGCAGCTTCACCAATCGTGCTCTCTAAAAAGAAGCTATCAGCTAACATTTCATGAATATTAGCCGCAAAACTATCATTGAGACTCCGATTATTCCCTAAAGCTAAAGCTTTTCCATCTAAAATGTCAGATAAAACAAAAGGGCTATGTGACGAAATAATTACTTGTGGCTCAACCTTTAATTCAAGGAAAAGAGAGCTCAGTAAATAAACTAAACACCTTTGCCATTCAGGATGAAAGGAGTTCTCGGGCTCATCCAATATAACCACGCTGTTAGGCTCTTGAATAAGGGCTAGTTTTATTTCATTAAAGAAATGTACTGCGGTTATTTCCCCCGAACTCAATCCATCTATTTTTATAGGTAACCCAGGGGCCTGAAATGCTCGTTTCAAATTAGGTAAATCGACCCAATCAGTTCCACAAATGAAGTCTATTCCATTACCATCGTCCACATTGGCTAATTCAATAAACAGATGGGGTCCATGTACATCATTAAATCCAGCCTCAAAGGAATCTATACTTAACTCAAATCCCTTAAGATGTAAGCTTAATTCATAGACCAATTTATCCCAGCCCTGTCTTTCAATATATTTATTGATATCTTTTTCGAAAGACTGAAATACCTTAAACCGTGTTAATAATATCTTTAAACAAATCATCAAACCATCTAAGTGAGGAACGATCGACTTTTTTATATCAGACTGAACCGCACTTACTGAAATTAAGAATAAATAAATTAAAATAAAGTCATCTTTTGTTAAATTATTTTTCCTTGATATATACAGAATAAATTCATTATAAAGTTTCACATAAGAAGTATTTTTACTGAACCCTTCAAACTCAAAATGCAAATCCACATTTTCGGTAATATTTTCTTTAAAATCACTATAAAGAAACAACAATCGTGAAAACTTATTTTCTGAAATATATGCAAGCTTTGAGATATCTGTCAGATCTTTTGCACTATCAGAAAATCTTTTGGCAAGTTCACTGTCACTTACACCTGTAATGAGCTTTTTAAAAGGGTTTGAAGATATTTTTAAGCTTGTGAGACCTGTAGAAGATGACGTACCAGCGGCAACATCACTCAGTGGATGATATAAAACAGTTTGACCAAAAGGCTTTGCCAGCTCTCGGGGTATAAAGGCCAGATCCTGTATCCCATTATTTTTAAGGGAATAGCTCGTATAACTGGGTGATAATAAGTAAAATTGGCTTCCTTGATTAGTCATTTGTTCTAAAATACAAAAACTATTTGCACCTACCTGACCCATTTCTTTTGGAAAAAAACCTGTCGTATAGATATAACTAATTAATTCGATTAAGTTTGACTTACCCGTACCATTTTTACCTATTAGGGCAGTAAAAAAATCTAAATGCCTAACAGGATTTTTTAATTGAGTACTGTATTGAAAAAAGTCAGTATGCTCAATGCTTATTTCTTTATCATTTCTTTTAACATCATAATTTAGTGAGAAGTGCAGGCTTTTATCTATAATGTTTTTATATTCTTCAACCCATAAATAAACGAGTTTAAATTGTCCGTCAGCTATTAACTCCATCACATACCACCATAAAACGTATTAAAAAAGCCTTTTAGCTTCTCAGCTAGCCTTGGTATTACTTTCTTGCGTTGCAGCACGCTTGGGGGCTTTTCCATTGTTGCTACTATGTCTTCACGCAATGGTTCTTGGTTGCTGAATATCATGCGTTCAACAAGTTCTTTTACGTTTTCAGGTATCAAGTGTTCTTCTTCAGCCATTACTTGGGTGGCTTTTTCTTTTTCAACTTCCCAATAGGCGGCAAAGGCATCGTCAACTTCTTCGGCTGATTGTACATCTGGCAGGTTTTCTTGAATGAATTTATCAATCAGCTCTTGCTTACTCCGCAGTTCAGGATCACCACCAATGGTTTGCATTAGTGCTTTATACTGCTGCTGGTACTCTTCATCAGAGTCAGATTGTTTAAGTTTGCTAAGTAGCTTTAAGATGTAAGCAACATTCACTTCATCCATAGCTAACAGCTCAAGTTCAAAGTCAATCTCTTCTAATATCGACTCTTTTTCAGGGGCGGTATTGGTTTTAACCTTGTCGTATAAATCGAGGTACTTACTTTTATAGTCTTCATATTCTTGTTCTTGAATAAAAACATCATCAAACTTAAAGTCAGCAAACGTTGAAAGCACATTACGTAAACGCATTAACTCCCTGAACGCTTTAATAAACTCAAGTTCTGCGTTTTCATCTTCAAGGCTATCAACACTCGCCGTATCAGGTGCGATGGTTTGCATTTGGTCTAACGCTTGATTAAACATCTTAATGAATTCTTCATACGGCGGCATGATCACCGTATCTTTAGCATCCTTATTCGAAAATAGCGCTAAAGCATCATCTGTGCGCTTTTTCAGATTACGGAAGCTAATGATGTTACCTTGAGATTTTTGCTCGTTTAAAATGCGATTGGTGCGTGAATAAGCTTGAATTAACCCGTGATACTTAAGGCTCTTATCAACATACAGGGTATTTAAGGTTTTACTATCAAACCCGGTTAAAAACATATTTACCACAAGCAAGATATCTATTTTGCGTTCACGGACCTTTTTCGAAATATCGTTGTAGTAGTTGTAATAAGACTCGCTATCTTTGGTGGTATAACTGCTACCAAACATTTTATTGTAGTCACCAATAAACTCTTCAAGCCTGTCTCTGCTATGACTATAGACCGCTTGGGGCTCTGCAACTTTATCTAATACAACTTTATCTAATACAACTTCATCTAAGCCATCAGCATATGGGTCTTCTTCGTTAGCGGCATATGAGAAAATAGTGGCAATTTTAAGGTTGTGTTTACCTTCCGATTTTTTCTGAGCAAATAGCTCGTAATACTTAATTAATGCAGGCACGCTTGAAACACAAAACATGCCGGTAAAGGCTTTACTGTGTGTTTTACGATTATGTTGAACAATAATGTAATCGGTTATTTTTTCTAACCTAACGTCAGATTCCATTAGCTCTTTGGTGTCGATACCTTCAACATCAATATCAACTTCATTGGCACTATCTTTTTTCTTGTAACGACCCACATACTCAACATTAAACTTAAGTACGTTTTCGTCTTTAATTGCATCAACAATGGTGTATTTGTGTAACGGCTTATGGAACAAGTCACTGGTGGTATATTTACGAGAAAATTTAGACACCGCATTCTCAGCAAAAATAGGCGTACCGGTAAAACCAAACATTTGATGATTAGTAAAAAACTGACTAATACGTTGATGAGTATCACCAAACTGACTACGGTGACATTCATCAAAAATAAACACCACGTTTTTGTCTTTTACTAGCTCCATGCGACTTGAATAACGTTTATTACTAATGGCGTTATTAAGCTTTTGAATGGTAGTAACAATTAGCTTTTCATTACGGCGAGTATTAACCTTACCGCCTTTCGCTTTAGTTGAGGACTGCTGCTCACCATCTTTCTCAAGGTAATACACATTTTTACCAGTAAACTGGTCAACTAACACTTTGGTTTTGTCTGTACCGTCTACACAGCCTTTAATGAAGCTATTAAACTCTTTGGCTGTTTGATAATCCAAATCTTTACGATCAACTACAAACACTACTTTATGAATGGCGCTATCACCGGTAAGTAACTGGGCGGTTTTAAATGAGGTAAGTGTTTTACCAGAGCCTGTAGTATGCCAAATATAGCCATTTTGTTTTTCAATTGATTGGTTATTAGTTTTTAACTGTTCACGCTCTGCTACCCGGTCAATAATCGCTTCAGTGGCATATATTTGATAAGGGCGCATCACCATTAATATGCGATCGGTTTCGTTCAGTACCACGTATTTAGTGATTATGTCGGTTAAGTGTTTAGGGGTTAAAAACACCTTAACGAATTGGTTTAACTCGGTATAACGGTCGTTATTTTCTTTTGCCCAGAAGAAGGTTTGTTTAAAGCTTTGTTTGCGGTTATTGGCGTAATACTTAGTATTCACACCATTAGAGATAACAAACACCTGCACATACTGAAACAAGCCATCTTCAGCCCAATAAGAATGACGCTGATATCGATTAATTTGATTAAACGCTTCTTTAAGCTCTAAGCCACGGCGCTTCAATTCTATTTGCACTAGTGGCAAGCCGTTAACCAATATTGTTACGTCATAGCGGTTTTTATAACGGCCTTCTACGGTAACTTGTTGCGTTACCTGAAAATGGTTTTTATCAACATAGCTATCAATAAAACGGATATACCCAGCGGTGCCATCGTCTTTATTTATTTGCAGCCTATCACGCAGTATTTTTGCTTTATCAAAAACATTGCCTTTCCCTAAAGCATTACGTATTTGCTTGAGCTCATTATCACTTATTCCAAAGCCATTAAGCTTTGAAAGCTGCTTCTTTAAATTAGCCCTAAGCGATTCAATATCGGTAATATTGACCTTTTCAAACTGCGGCTTACCAGCAACTTTTTTAGTAAGCTGGGCAACTAAGTTATCTTCTAATTCTTGTTCTGACTGATAGGCCACATTAACTTCCTTTTCTCTTTAGGCATAATCAATTTATTCCTATACAAACATCTGTTGTAACAAACCTTTTTTGAAGGTTTCAGTTAGCTTTACTTGTTCATTTACCGCATTAATTTTTTCATCTAACGCACCTAAAAACTCTGCAATTTTTTCTTGTTCTTTTTTGCTTGGCATTTGAACTTTAATATCTTGAAAGAATTCAGTAACACTTACATTGAGTAAACCGTGGTTTCTTGCTCCTTCTTGGGCAATTTTATTAATTTCACGATTTAAATTACCCGCTTCAAAATATTGTTCCCAAAATTCATCATACTGCTCACCATGGGTTTTAAAGCAAATATATAAGGTTGAAACCACCCCTTTATCATAATTATTTAAGCGCTTAATTGCGCCCATTGGGTAGCCTTTCGAATAACTTTTATTATATGCAAACTCACCTTTTTCAAGTAAGCAATAGCCTGTCACATTTTTTGCTGAAACCGATTTATTAAAGTACTTTTCTTGGTTGATCAAACCTCGTTGCGCTGAAATGGTTAATACATTCTGATTATCTTCTTTGTTTTTACGAGTAACACGCTCAAACACTTTATCAAAGCTGGTTTCTTGCCAATCAGGAAAAGCGTTACTGTATCCACCTTTAAAACGGATTTCTTGCTTGAATAGCTTTTGCATCACGCCTTTTTTATATTGAGTAAGCAAAGCATGTTTTTCTTTTAGTAAATTGATTTTGTTATCTACTGAAGAGAGGAAGTCTGCAATTTTTTGTTGCTCATTAATGTCTGTAATTTGAATCTTTATTTGAGCCTGCTCTGTTATTCCAACGTATGGACGAGTTCCGCTTGATGCCGCTATATTCAGAGCTTTTTTAAAATTGGGAGATTCAAAACAATATCGCAAATATTTATTGTGGAGTTTTTTGCAATCTAAAACCCTATAGTATGTGACTTGTGGAGTAAGCATAATGTAGTCAGGTACTCCATCAGGAACGATAGCGGTATTCCCCACTGTACCTTTGTGGGTCAACAATACATCCCCTGAATATGAAAAGCCTTTCCTAAGGCCACCTGCCTGCTCTTTAGTAATCTTACTGCTTCTAATGAAATCAATTTCACCATCAATGACATTATTTGCCATAATAAAAGGTATACCTGATTCTACGTAGTCACTAGATTTAGGATGAATTTCTCCATGATTCCCATCCATTGGTTTATCAAGAATACCGTGGCTGACTAATTCAGCGATTTTAGGAGTTGACCAATTATCATTGAATGATTTGAACCTTAGCCTTGGTGATATAGTTTCCATGATTATTGATTCCTAATTACTGGAGAGTCAATTTTCAATTCCATACAAAACTTATTAATTAGATCGTCAACCTGCTTTTCAGCAGCTTTAACATTCTCAAGGCTTTTACTAACCGCATCTAACTCTACTTCGTCTTCATCTTCAAATGTGTCAACGTAGCGAGGGATGTTGAGATTAAAATCATTCTCTTCAGCTATTTCTGTTAATAAGGCGGGATAAGCAAACTTATCTTTAAACTCTCGGGTTTCAATGGCCTGTAAAATAGCTTCTAAGTCTTCATCACGCATGTAATTTTGATTAGTGGCTTTACCGTAGCTCTGACTAGCATCTATAAACAAAATACTTTCGCTATGTTGGCGATTCTTCTTTAATACCAAAATACAGGTTGGGATTGATGTCCCGTAAAAAATGTTTGCGGGTAAGCCAATAACGGCATCAAGGTAATTTTTATCTTTTATTAAATGTTTGCGGATATGTCCTTCAGCAGCACCACGGAATAATACGCCATGTGGCAATACCACAGCCATAGTGCCATTTTCATCTAGCTGGTGAATCATGTGTTGAACAAAAGCAAAATCTGCTTTGCTCTTCGGAGCTAGCTTGCCGTAATCCTGAAAACGGTCATCAGTTAAAAAACCAGCTGATGCACTCCAATCGGCTGAAAATGGTGGGTTTGCTACTACGGCTTCAAAGCGCTTCTCAAGATGCTGTGGCTGCTCAAGAGTATCGTCTTGTTGAATATCAAAGTTACGGTAATGCATACCGTGTAAAATCATATTCATACGAGCTAGGTTATATGTAGTCGGATTTGATTCTTGCCCGTATATTTTTATATCTTTATAAGACTCTTGATCTTTATATTCATTTATGACTTTTAAAAGCAAGGAACCAGAACCACAGGTTGGATCGTAAACGCTACTAATTTTTTCTTTGCCTAATGTAACAATTTTTGCAAGCAACTTAGATACTGCTGGTGGCGTGTAGAATTCACCAGCCCCTTTGCCGGCACCAGAAGCAAACTTACCAATAAGATACTCGTAAGCATCTCCGAGTACATCAATGTCAGTTTCATGATGTAAAAAGTCAATATTATCAAGTCGCACTAGAATTTTAGTAACTAGTTCATTTTTCGCTTTTTCTGTTTTCCCTAACTTATTTGACGTTAAGTCTAGATCGTCGAAGAGCCCTGTAAAATCATCTTCAGAAGCAGTACCCATAGTACTTTGTTCTATATGATTCAGCACTTGAGTTAACCTCTCTATGATGAACTCCCCATTCAAACCCTTTTCAGCTAATACATGAAAAAGCTCACTCGGTTTCAAAAAGTAGCCAAGATGATCAATAGCTTCCTCTTTAACCGCATCGAGATACTCTTTCCCTTCGTCTGTATTTTCATCAATTGCGTCAAACTTGATGCTATCTTCTTTTAAAATATCATCTGCATACAAATCCATACGTTCAGACAAATATTTATAAAAAATAAATCCTAAAATAAAGTCCCTAAAGTCATCTGCACTCATATTGCCTCTTAATTTATTAGCAATATTCCAGAGTTGTTTTTCCAGCTCTTTTTTATGTTGTTCAACCATTTACTCTACTCTTAATTTTTTAGTTAGAGGTAAAACCTCTTTATTGCGACAGTAATGTATTCACGCTATCTAATCTTCTAAAAAGTAATCGCTATCAAGCGCTTTTACTTCAAATACCTGTTTGGTGCTAACGCCTAAATTATGGGTAAGCATTAGCTCTGTAAGTTGCTTTCCATCTACCAGCACAATGCGCTTTTCAATTAAGCCTACATATTCCAGTGCATCTTTACTAAAGCCGCTGGTGGTGATGAATACGCCCTTTTTAGCGCGGTGCATATCAAGCGCACCTGCAAAGGCTTGTATGTCTGGTCTACCCACTGTTTTATTGGTGTAGCGTTTGGCCTGTAAATATATCATTTCGAGGCCGAGTTTATCTTCTTTTATTACGCCATCAATGCCACCATCTTGAGTATACTGCGTAGCTTGCCCTGCATCTTTACGTGAGCCACCGTAGCCCATAGCTAGCATTAAATCGACTACAAGGTTTTCAAAAAATCCAGGGGAGGCCGAAAACACTGCCTGTAGTATTTCATCGCTCAGGTTTGTATTGAGTGTATCTACTGCGGCTTCTATAAGCTCTTCTGGTGTTTTGTGTGAGTTGCTATTAACTAAGCTGGTGGTGTTTTCGTCTAGTGAGTCGCTAGTGTCTTTAGTGCGGGTTTTAAAGTCTAAAAACTCAGGGTATTGGCTTAAGTACTGGTTATTGATTAGTTCGCCCGCTGCTAATGCTGATAAACCTTTTTGCGTAATTTTACAAAAGGCTCTTTTAGGCTGCTCAATTAAACCGGCTTTAACAAGGTAAGTTTTAGCCCAACTTAAGCGGTGGTAGGCATAAGTTTGCTTTCCACTATGAATACGCTGTTTAAGCTGCTCAGCCGATAAGCATAGCCTTTGATAAACGTTTGCTTCAATATCTTTAAGCTTTACAGTTTTGCCACTAGCTAAGCATTGCAGTAATGGGGTCATGAATGATTGGTAATCTGGTAATGACATACTATTCCCTGCCAAGCCGTATTAGTTAGTAACTATACAGCTAATCCATTGTTCTTATTAGTTGAGATAATATACAAATTAAGATTATGGGGCAAAGGTTATGTAAGCAGCTTTACTATGCTTTATAAACAATTACCCCCTCGCAGGGCACTGAGCTTACGGGTGGCGGGAGGGGTGTTGTTTTATAAAGAGTCTGAAAGTATTGTATTCACAATTAATGATTCTTTGGCTACTTAATATATTCGCCTTTGTGTTGAGCGATACTAAACAAACGGGTCTAATAAGTCTTCGTCAAATACTAAACCTTTAAGGTTGTTACTTTGGATAATATTTTTAAACTCATCAGTACAATAAACTTTTTGAGCACCTTCCAGCTTAGATTTAAATAGCAGTTTATTTTGTATATCGTCTTGCTCAAAGGTAAGTAACTCTAAACCGTCTTCGAAGCCATCTTCGTATTTGGTTAAACACATGTCTTTTTGCTCTTGCCCGAAGGTAAGCAAGTTAAACAATATCATGTTGTTGCCTTCAGCTTTAACGGGTAAAAACTCTCCAAAATTTGCTAAGCGCTCTTTTAACAACTCATATACTGGCATCTTCATTATTAAAAAATGACCTAGCCGCGATATGTCATAGTCTTGCTTTTTAGCTTTACCAAAATAGTCAAAATTTAACCCTTGAGGCCATAGATGACTAAATTCGATATTATGGCGTGCGGCCGACATAAACATCGTTAATATAGTGTCTGGCTCAAGGCCACTATGCTTTGAAAGTATTTTTGATAGTTCAACAATATTAAAGTCGATTACGTCGTATGTGTAAGCTTCGTTTTTGATTTGATATACAGTCATTATAAAGCCTTCCAGTTTTCATTTTTTGGTTCAAGTAAACCTGCAGGTACAGTACCCGTTTTTATTTTAACTTTAACGGTTCTCAGTCTATTCAAAAATAAAGCTTTAGGCGTAGCCGCATTACCAAAGTTAGTATTAATCCATGTCTCATAGTTATATCTGTGTAGCTTTCGATGAGGTGGCGAAGCTGGGCTATCCCAATTTTGCTCTTTATTTTTTTCAAAATTAATTAACCATACACCGTTGATTGGATCGTTAATACCAACTCCATGCAGATGAAGATTAAGCCTTGTTTGTAACATATTCGCTGATTGGTATTGCCCTGTGCCACAAATAATATGATGAGCCTCGTGCAGCTTAGTTGGTTTAGGTTCCCCTATTGCAGCCAAGTGACGAGCAAGCTTTTGTGTTGGGTGATGCTTTTCTTGTTTTAATTGTGTAACTGTAGAACTTGCACTTAGCTCACGGTATTCTTTTAAATCTGTTTGTAAGCGAGCGTGAGCTCTGATTCTCTCTTTCTCTTTTTGCAAATGATTAAAGTCACGAGCCATCTTATTTTTAAGCTCTTCACTCGTCGGCCCTTTTTGAGCTATTCGCTTGTTATGGAACTCTTTAGCTTTTAACTCATAGTTATAAATAGCCATTTCTAATGGTGAAGGATTTTGAGGTCTCTCGGGATGAGGATATGCGTGCAGCGGTTTCATAAAACACTCTTCCTTGATTATTTGATTATGATTGGGTGTATAATACAAAAACTAAACAGTTAATCAATTTTTATATCTGTTTTTCGGTACTGACTTACGCTTGCTTCTTCTTTTAGTAAAATAATCTCTATATTCAGACCCAAAATATTGAATAGTTTTCAGCTAATTATGACATATTCATAACTTATCGAAACCCGGGCTTGGCTCGGGTTTTTTATTAATACCAATAATAATATTTTGAATGTTTTTACCAAGCATCTTCATCTGATGTGAGATTCTCACCTTCAAATCACTCTTTATTTTAGGCATTAAAAAGCCCGAGACTAAGTTCGGGCTTTTTGGTAATAATTAGCTAGGCTAATAATTACGCTTTGAACGTTACTACAACGCACCTACGCCTAAAGTAAGAGCGCCACCTTCATATGACACTTTATTTTAGACATTAAAAAACCCGAGATTAAACTCAGTTATTAATAATTAGCTAGGTTAGTAATTACTCTACGATAGTTACTTTAGGCCGAAGGTAGGAACACCGCTTTTATATGACACTTTATTTTAGACATTAAAAAGCCCGAGACTAAGCTCGGGCTTTTTGGTAACAATTAGCTAGGCTAATAATTACGCTACGATAGTTGCTACAACACCAGCACCTACAGTACGACCACCTTCACGGATAGCAAAACGAAGAC
>NZ_JADYWQ010000033.1:0-10020 GCF_015864725.1 Pseudoalteromonas sp. NSLLW24
TAAAGTAGATATTACTTAGAAAGACTTAAAAAATATTATCAGATATTTTCCAAATTCAGTTAGTGCGTAGCGATACGAATTAACGCCCAAATTTGCTTGGTGACAATAGCGTTTTGGACCCACCTGATTCCATGCCGAACTCAGTAGTGAAACGAAACAGCGCCGATGATAGTGTAGCATTTGCTATGTGAAAGTAGGACATTACCAGGCTTCAAATTGTAGAAAGCCCGAATCTAACGATTCGGGCTTTTTTACGTCTGCAGAAAAGTGGAGTGTGAGTGAATAACGTACAAATCACACCCTACACTCCCATTAATATCCCTTACTTTATTCGATTACAGCTCATGAACTACTTTTAAGAAGCCCACTTAGCTCACCAGTATCAGCAATAGCACGATAATAAGCTGCTTGAGAAATGATAGTGCGTATTTGGACTGTGACTCTCCACTGCTGTGGGCTCTACTGCGCGCACCGATTTTACATTTTAAAAAGCTCGAATCTAACGATTCGGGCTTTTTACGTCTGCAGAAAAGCGAAATATAGAGGAGTAACGAACATTACGCACTCTAGGCCTTTCCAATTCACCTAAATATACAAGTCGAGCAGAATAGCTCCTTACTTCAGTACTAAAGTTTATAACCAAATCTAAAGACTATTTAAAATAGTCCGTAAGCTTGAGTTTCTTCACTTTCAGATTCTTCTAGTTGTGTTGGTTTAAATATTACGCTTGGATCAATTAATACACTGTGCTTTTGTGAAAGCTTGATTAATCCTCGCATCATATTTTTAGTTTGTGGGTCTAGATCAAAACCAACCTCAGTGAGCTTATCTAGTGGTTTAATGTCTTCTTTTTTATAGTCGATATTATCTTCGACTTTATCTACCAATAACCCTACGTGTGGGTTTAAGCCGTCTTTAGTGGTAAAAACAATAATAGGTTTATAGTCTAAGGTTATTTGCTCTTTAGCTGATTCGAATAAACGCTCTAGCTGAATTAGGTTACTACGCTTAATTTTTTCGAGCAGAGCTGATACTTGTTTATAATCGCTTTGATTATGAGCTGATATAGCTTCTTTTACCGTTTCTAGCAATGATTGGAAAGGCTCGTTAAGCCGAGACATTGTTAGTTTTAAGTCTTCATTATCGGTGTTGAGCTCTTTGTAAAACAGAACAAAATCTTGTAGCTCTGCGTCATTGCTTGAAATAGAAGCTGAGCTATTTGATAAGTTACTTTGAAGGGTATTGAACCAGTTTAATAGTTTTTCTTGCCATGTTCTTAGTTGTTTTAGTACATGCGCATTACTTTGTTCGGTTGAGATATTATTTAAAATAATACCTAAATCAAAAACAGGCGTTGGTATATCCATATAATCTTTAACACCAATAAAGCTTTTATTATTGTTTGGTAAAGTTGTTAGATTATTGTCAAAGCGCTCTGTTAATAAAATATCGAGTATTTTAAGTGAAATTGTTTTGCAGCCCACTTTAAAGTTTATTAATTCCATGCCTTTATCTTAATTTACCTGCTAATGCTTTAAGGATAGAACAAATTAAATAAATAGCTTAAAGATGGATAAGATTTAATAGAGATAGGTAACTAGGAGTTATTAGATGGCACTAGTGAGATTTTTTATGGCACGTTTAAATTGATTCTCAAGCTGCTTTTTTCCTAATAAACCTAATTGTTGAATCACTTTTTCATTACATTCATTTTGAAGCACTAACTTTATTAAAAGTTGTTTATCAGACTCTGTTAATTGAGACATACAAGAAGGACACTGATTCACTACTTGCCAAAGAGTCGCAGAGATATTAAATTGAGTGAAGTTACTGTTTACGAGCAAGGCTAATCGTTCGCGAGTCTCGGGGCTTACTAGCTCATCGCTAAATCCTTCAATTAAAATACTTACAAGTTGCCAATCCAGTGTTTTAAAGTGTGTTAAAAGAGCATAAAAAAAGTCGTTTTTAAACTGCTTTTTCAAAGGTCTAATAATTGCACTTTTGTTACTTAAGCATTTAACCACAAGCGCCGAATGTTCAGCTGTGCTTTTATCGCGTTGATAACCCAGTTTTACGGTATCAAACCCTTGTTTTTGCCAAAAGTTAAGTAGCTGCGCTGTTGCGCCAAAGCTTGCACCAAACCAACTACATTGGCTTTTTACTTGCGACTCGCAATAGCTAAGTAGCTTTTTACCAAAACCCATATTGTGAGAACTGGGATCAATCGCTATTCGTACAACGCGAGCGCTCAACTGTGTTAAGTAGTCATTATTAAAACTAAGTTGTGAGAGGGTTTGAGCCATTAAATGACCCTGTGGGCGGCGCTCTCCGCTTATAACCTGTAGAGCAAGTTCTTCACTTAAACCACCTTCTATTGCGATTAAACATACACCAACTAATTGATTGTTAATTTTGCTGATGAATATTCGTTGCGATGGTGCGTCTAGTAGTTGGCGTAAATCGTTTACACTACTTTGATAGTGAGCCAATGCAAGCAGGGCAATAACTTGTTGCAGTAAAGGCTCATTGTTTACAAGGGATTGCTGAGTTATTTCGCTATGAACTGGCTGCTCTAATTGCTCACTACTTAACTCTTTATATTGTGCACCGAGTGCAAGCAAGGTGCGAATGTGCTTCTCGAGGGGATCGTGTTTAGCAAAACGCAGTGGCTCATCAAGCGTTACAACTTTAGAGGCTTTATAGTGCGCTTTTATATAGTTACTAAAGCGAATGGTATAACCCCTACCATTGCCCTCATACCCAACCAGTGTACTTGCAAAGACTATACGAGGGTAATGAGCTAGCATTTTTAGCAATAACGGTACAGGGATCGCGGCGGCTTCATCAATGAGTAATAAATCGCACTCAGGTAATGCATTTAATAACGCGTCAGGTGCAACGTAGTGCAAGTTGGCGAGCTGTTTATGTTCAGCGTTGTATTGCAGGTCTAACTCGTTGGCTAAATGTTTAAAGCTACTATGGGTCGCTTTAAACTGAGTGCTGCAAATAATTACTTTTTTATCAGCTAATTTTGCGGCTGCTAAGCCAAGTGCTGCCGACTTGCCTCTACCTCTATCAGCATTAATGAGTAAAGGCCTGTTGGCACGACCATTAGCTATTTTTACTATTTGTTCAACGCAGTTTTGCTGTGGTACATAATCAATTTTATTATGCGTAACAGAGCTGACGAGATTACTAATACAGCCATTTTTTTCACTAAAATGAAAAGCGGGTAATTGCTTAATAATAGCCGCGAAACGTTGATTAAATAAACTGTAGTCAATACTCTGACCGTGTGATTGCACTGTACTTAATGAGGGGTCTTGCCAAGAGGCTAAATCATTTAATTCGGGCAGTAATAAAAACAGTATACCGCCTGCTTTAACGGTGCCGGTAAGTGCTGCAAGTTTATCAGGGTGTAAACCACTAAAACCATCGTAAACAGCATGAGCAAATTCTTGCCCTAAAATTTGGTGAGTGCGAGTAGGCCAGTACGAATTTTTAATCGCGGACTGCTTTGATACAACAAGTGTATTGTTTTCATCTATTAATGAGTTAAGTAATTCATAACACCAAGCAGGGCTGCCCGTAATCAACACTAGCTGACGATGATACGCGCCAGCTAGTTGTTGTTCTAACTCATTTAGGTGAGCTTTATACAGCTTGTAATCGTGCATAGGCCGTTACTAACCATTTACTGCCAAGGTCGTCAAAGTTAACTTGTACGCGAGATTGCGCGCCACTGCCTTCGTAATTAAGTACGGTACCAACACCAAACTTAGCATGCAAAACTCGTTGCCCTAAGTTAAAGCCACTGTCTTCAAATGCGGCATGGCTAACTGATGCGCTAAAACGCCCGGCGGCAGGCGGGCGAGAAACCTGTGTTTTAATACGGATTTCTTCTACGCAGTCCTCAGGTATTTCGCGTAAAAAGCGTGATGGGCTATGGTATTTTTCTTGCCCGTATAAACGGCGACTCTCAGCATGGCTAATGTATAACTTATCCATTGCTCGTGTCATGCCTACATAACAAAGGCGGCGCTCTTCTTCCAAACGACCAGACTCTTCGTTACTTTGCTGAGAAGGGAACATGCCTTCTTCTACGCCCACCATAAACACTAACGGAAACTCTAAGCCTTTAGCTGAGTGAAGTGTCATCATTTGAACGGCGTCTTCGTGCTCTTCTGCTTGTCCTTCACCTGACTCAAGTGACGTATGTGCTAAAAAGCCTTGTAAAGGCGAGCTGTATTCTTCGTCTTCAGGAAGTTCGTACTGGTCACATGCGCTAATTAGCTCTTCTAAGTTTTCTACGCGAGCACGGCCTTTTTCACCTTTTTCAGCTTGGTACATTGCCATCAAGCCTGAGGTTTGAATTGTGTACTTGGCTTGCTCATGCAAAGTTAGATCGCTAATTTTATCTTCTATTTGTTCGACTAGTTCTACAAACTTACTTACTGCACCAGAGGCACGACCAGATAATTGCTGTTGTTCTACAATTGCTTTTGCGGCATACCAAAGCGGTAACGATTCTGCTCGTGCACAATCTCGTATATGGCTCAATGTTTTATCACCAATACCGCGTGCTGGCGTATTAATTACACGCTCAAACGCGGCATCGTCTTGACGATTACCTACTAGGCGTAAATACGAAAGCGCATCTTTAATTTCTTGTCGTTCGAAGAATCGCATACCACCATAAATACGGTATTTTAAGCCTTCTTGCAGCATGGCCTCCTCAAGTACACGAGATTGCGCGTTACTACGGTATAAAATTGCGGCATCTTGTAGGGCATTACCTGCATTTAACCAGCTTCGTAGTTTGCTACTTACAAAGCGTGCTTCGTCTAACTCATTAAATGCTGCATAAATAGAGATTGGCTCGCCGTCGTTACCGTCGGTCCACAAGCTTTTACCCATACGTTCTGAGTTATTTTGAATTAATGCGTTAGACGCTTTCAAAATAGTCGCTGTTGAGCGGTAGTTTTGTTCAAGACGAATGGTTTCTGCGCTAAAGTCAGTTAAAAAACGTTTAATGTTTTCGATTTTAGCACCACGCCAACCATAAATGCTTTGGTCATCGTCGCCTACAATCATAATGCTGTTAGTATCGCCAGCAAGTAATTTTAACCAAGCATATTGAATGGTATTTGTATCTTGGAACTCGTCTACGAGCATATGCGCAAAGCGTTGCTGATAATGACGCAGTAACGTAGGGTTATTTTTTAACACTTCGTAGCTGCGTAGTAATATTTCAGCAAAATCAACTAGGCCCGCTCTATCACAGGCCTCTTGATAGGCGGCATAAACACGCAGCATCATTTGCTCATTAATATCGTATGCTTGAATATCTTTAGGGCGAAGTGCTTCATCTTTTTTGGCGCTTATGTACCAGCCAAATTGCTTAGCGGGCCATTTTTTATCATCAATATTCATCGATTTTAATAAGCGCTTGATCATCCGAAGCTGATCGTCAGAGTCTAAAATTTGAAAGGCTTCTGGTAAATTAGCTTCACGGTGATGAGCACGTAAAATACGATGCGATAAACCATGGAAAGTACCAATCCACATACCACCTACAGGCGCTTTTAGTGTTTCTTCAACGCGGCCACGCATTTCTTTAGCGGCTTTATTAGTAAAAGTAACTGCAAAAATACTGTAAGCGGAGGCTTGCTCAACTTGCATAAGCCACGCAATACGATGAACTAACACTCGTGTTTTACCAGACCCAGCACCTGCTAATACCAGCATGTTTTGTAGTGGGGCTGCAACGGCATCGCGTTGTTTGTCATTTAAGCCATCGAGTAATTGTGAAACGTCCATCGTTACGCCTTTTTAATCAATATTGTGGCCAGTATAACAGGTGTTTTTGTTAGGCTAAATAAAATACTGTTTTTATAAACAGCTATTTATAAAATAGTGTTCAAAACGAGTAACTTGCTAATTAATTGAGCGAATAGAAAAGTGCAAACACATAACAAAAATTGCTAATTTGACCTAAAGTTAGCAAAATTTACTAACTCTCTAAATCTAGACTAATTTAACTATTTGATTTGTAAGCTTTAATAAATTGGCATAGAGTGTGTAAGTAAATAATTATAAAATCAAATAAATACAGAGGTTAGTATGGCAGATCAAGGTTCTGGCGGTAACGTAATCGCAGCATTATGTAATATATTTTTTCCTGGTTTAGGGCAGTTAGTGCAAGGGCGTATTTTAGCGGCTATATTTTTTGCACTCGCTATTATAATAAGTTACGCACTAATTTATGTGCTTGTAGGCTTTGTACTTGTGCCTATTATTTACTTATGGTCGATTATTGACGCAGCGCGTTATAGATCGCGAAGTTAACGGTTTTCAAGTTGAGTAAAATAGCGCCCATGTGGCGCTATTTTACTTTATATGTCCTGTGGTTTACGGGCGTTTACGTATATAATTACGCAATTAAAGATTTACAGGCAAACCCTATGGAATATCAATTTATTCGCGACCCTATTAGTGGGCTACGTATTAAAATAAGCAGTGAACACGCTATTATTGGTCGCTGGCTAAACGAAGAAATAGGCAAAGACAAAGTAGCCATGGTGCAAGCGCTTATTGCATCGGTGAGTTCAAGCTATGAGCCGCTAACGCTAAAAGGCCAAGAAATAGATTTAATATTAACGAAAGACGAAGCATTATTTGAAGCCCATGCGCTTCATCAAGACAGCGAAGACCTAATAGCGTATCAAGATGACGATTTAGCGCTTGAAGAAAATGGCTTAAGTAGTGGTTGTGGCTTTGAAGATTTCATTGATTTAATTGATTCATGGCATGAGTTTACGACGTCACGATAAACATAACTAGCACACTAATAAAAATATACAGCAATGCACAATCAGCATTTTATCTGTATTATTACACCAACGAACATTACGCCAATCAAAACGACAGGAACTGATATGTCTGCCAATTTAAACAAGCTAGTAGTGATGCTAGAAATGCAAAACGCCATGAATACTAAAGTACATGAGCAATGGTTTACTCAAGGGTTTGAATGGTACCGCGCTATTTGGGTTGAGTGTGCTGAAATGTTGGATCATCATGGTTGGAAATGGTGGAAAAAACAAACACCAGATACTGAACAAGTTATTTTAGAGTTGGTTGATATTTTTCATTTTGGTCTATCGCTTAGAATTGACGGCGAAACTAGCTACGAAGACTTAGCAAAGCAACTTGAAACTGAGCTTAGTAATGCTCAACAAGCTGATGACTTTAAACAAACACTAGAGATATTAGCGGCTTCTGCAGTTGCAGATAAAACGTTTAATGCAGGTGCCTTTGCCGGCTGTATGGCGCAAATGGGTATGGATATTGATGATTTATATCGCGGCTACGTAGGTAAAAACACGTTAAACTTTTTCCGCCAAGATCACGGTTACAAAGATGGTAGCTATATTAAAGAATGGAATGGGCAAGAAGATAACGAGCATTTAGTTGAAGTAGTTAAAAGCCTTGATACAGAACATGCAGATTTTGCAAAGTTAGTATATCAAGGGCTAGAAGCGCGTTACCCAAAAATTTAAGTCACGTAAGTTGAGTTAGATAATCTTACGATAGTCGGTAACACTTAGGTAATCGGCTATTTCGTTATGTGGTTGTTGGCTATCTGGGTTAGCAACTGCAAGTAAGTGCTCAATGCCGTATTCTCGTGCGGCATTCAAAACCGGCACACTGTCATCTACAAACAAAGTGCGCTGCTTATTAAATCCTAAGTCTTTTTGTACTTGGTGCCACAAACTTTGTTGCTCTTTACTTACTCCATATTCATGAGTCGACACTACGCCATCTAGGTAGTTATCAATCGCTGTATGCTCAAATTTAAGCATGACACTCTCAGGGTGGGCGTTGGTAAGTAAAATTAACTCTTTGCCTGCTTTTTTAAGCTCAGTTAAAAAATGAGGTACGTCTTCGCGCATTTTAATTAAATGCTGAGACTCTCGTTTAAGCTCCATTATAGGCAAGCTTAATTGCTGCTCCCAATAATCTAAACAATACCACTGTATTTGACCGCTCACAGCTTGATAGCGTTTTAAAATATCTGCTTTAGCTGCATCTAGGCTAATGCCCCTTGCTAATGCGTGTTGCGCAGGAATAACGTTAAGCCAAAAATGACTGTCGTAATGTAAATCGAGTAATGTTCCATCCATGTCGAGCAAAACGGTATCGATTTTTGACCAATTTAACATAGGAATTTCAACTTATAAGGTTTATTATTGAACTAACTGCCATGATAGCAAATTAACGCCAATGACACAGAAAAAGCACCCAACACCACCACAAATCCTCAGTAACAATGTTGTCGCTAAAAGCCGCCTGTTTACTGTGGAGTCTTTAGAGCTAAAGTTTTCTAATAACGAAGAGCGCCAGTATGAGCGAATTCGCGGCGGTGGCCGGGGAGCAGTGATGATTGTTCCGTTAAGTGCAGACAACGAATTACTACTTGTACGTGAATACTGTGCGGGCACAAACGATTACCAGTTAGGTTTTCCTAAAGGCTTAATCGATCCGGGCGAAACGCCAGAGCAAGCTGCTAACAGAGAGCTTAAAGAAGAAATTGGCTTTGGTGCTGAGTATTTTAAACCATTAAGAACAGTAACAATGGCGCCGAGTTACTTTAATGCCACTATGCATATTTTATTTGCTAAGCAATTATACCCACAAACCCTTATTGGCGACGAACCAGAGCCGCTTGTTGTTGTTAAGTGGCCATTAACTCAGTGGCAGTCATTATTAGACCAAGAAGATTTTACCGAAGCACGCAGTGTTGCAGCTTTGCTATTATTAGATAAGTATTTAGCGTCTGGAGCTGCCGATGAATAAATTAATCGAACCGTGTATTGAATTAGCTGAGCGTGCTGGCGATGCAATTATGGCCATTTATAAAAAAGGTGATATTGGCCAACAAGAGAAATCAGATAATACGCCTGTTACCAAAGCTGATTTAGCAGCAAATGACGTACTGGTTGCTGGATTAAAAGTCTTAGCACCCGATATTCCGATTATGTCGGAAGAAACACCTATACCAGCACTCGCCGACAGACAGGATTGGCAGCGTTATTGGTTACTCGATCCGATGGATGGCACAGGCGAGTTTATTTTAGAAAGTGGCGATTTTGCAGTAAATATTGCATTGATTGAAAATAATCACCCAGTGCTTGGTGTTATTCATTGGCCTGCAAAAGGTGTGACTTATTTTGCTACAGCTAAAAATGGTGCCTTTAAACGTGAAAACTCAATTGATAAGCAAATATCTGTAGCGCCGCCAGAGAACTTGACGCTTGCAGTGAGCCGCCGCCAAAAAATAGAAGCGGTGAGTCAGTATTTAAATAGTCAGTTTACAACTATTGCTATTGGTTCGTGCTCATTAAAAGCTTGTACTGTTGCAGAAGGCAAAGCAGATTGTTTTTTAAGAATTGGTCCAACGGGAGAGTGGGATACAGGTGCTTCACAAGTTATTGTTGAAGAAGCCGGTGGTTGTATTACCGATGCAGAATTTAACCCGCTAACGTACAACCAACGCGAGAGTACTGAGAACCCTGACTTTATAGTGATGGGGCATCCAGACTGGGAATGGCAAAAAATGATTAATCCGCATCAAAGGTTGAGCGCAGAATAGCAATTTGATTGCTTTTTGTTCGGTTGAACAACTTTAATTAGTTTAGGCCTTGCATTAAATGTTTATTCCTATATAGTAGCGCTCTCTTCAAGGCAGGCTCGTAAATATTACGAAAATGTTTTAAAGAAATTACAGGCGCGGGATGGAGCAGTCTGGTAGCTCGTCGGGCTCATAACCCGAAGGTCGTCGGTTCAAATCCGGCTCCCGCAACCAATTTTTTATAAGATTTGGTTACTGTAAACTCTAGCTTAAGAGATAAAATAAAGTAGTCGATAGACTTAAAATACACAGGCGCGGGATGGAGCAGTCTGGTAGCTCGTCGGGCTCATAACCCGAAGGTCGTCGGTTCAAATCCGGCTCCCGCA
>NZ_JADYWQ010000034.1:0-3113 GCF_015864725.1 Pseudoalteromonas sp. NSLLW24
CGTATCGCTACGCACTAACTGAATTTGGAAAATATCTGATAATATTTTTTAAGTCTTTCTAAGTAATATCTACTTTAGTTATATTAACTTCTTCGCTTGTTTCACTATCACATAAAACGCGTTTGGCGTTGTATGGTTAAGCCTCACGGGTAATTAGTACAAGTTAGCTTAATGGCTCACACCACTTCCACATCTTGCCTATCAACGTTGTAGTCTTCAACGGCCCTTCAGAGACTTTAAAAGTCTAGTGAGAACTCATCTCGAGGCCTGCTTCGCGCTTAGATGCTTTCAGCGCTTATCAGTTCCGAACGTAGCTACCGGGCAATGCCATTGGCATGACAACCCGAACACCAGCGGTTCGTTCACTCCGGTCCTCTCGTACTAGGAGCAACCCCTCTCAATTCTCAAACGCCCACGGCAGATAGGGACCGAACTGTCTCACGACGTTCTAAACCCAGCTCGCGTACCACTTTAAATGGCGAACAGCCATACCCTTGGGACCGACTTCAGCCCCAGGATGTGATGAGCCGACATCGAGGTGCCAAACACCGCCGTCGATATGAACTCTTGGGCGGTATCAGCCTGTTATCCCCGGAGTACCTTTTATCCGTTGAGCGATGGCCCTTCCATTCAGAACCACCGGATCACTATGACCTACTTTCGTACCTGCTCGACGTGTCTGTCTCGCAGTTAAGCTGGCTTCTACCATTACACTAACCGTACGATGTCCGACCGTACTTAGCCAACCTTCGTGCTCCTCCGTTACTCTTTAGGAGGAGACCGCCCCAGTCAAACTACCCACCAGGCACTGTCCGTAACCCCGATTCAGGGGCCAACGTTAGAACATCAAAACTACAAGGGTGGTATTTCAAGGTTGACTCCACAACAACTAGCGTCGCTGCTTCAAAGTCTCCCACCTATCCTACACATGTAGGTTCAATGTTCAGTGCCAAGCTGTAGTAAAGGTTCACGGGGTCTTTCCGTCTAGCCGCGGGTACACAGCATCTTCACTGCGATTTCAATTTCACTGAGTCTCGGGTGGAGACAGCGTGGCCATGGTTACACCATTCGTGCAGGTCGGAACTTACCCGACAAGGAATTTCGCTACCTTAGGACCGTTATAGTTACGGCCGCCGTTTACCGGGGCTTCGATCAAGAGCTTCTCCCTAAGGATAACCCCATCAATTAACCTTCCGGCACCGGGCAGGTGTCACACCGTATACGTCATCTTGCGATTTTGCACAGTGCTGTGTTTTTAATAAACAGTCCCAGCCACCTGGTCACTGCGGCTCCCGTCCGCTTAGAGAGCAAGTCTCATCACAGATAGGAGCGTACCTTCTCCCGAAGTTACGGTACGATTTTGCCTAGTTCCTTCACCCGAGTTCTCTCAAGCGCCTTAGTATTCTCTACCTGACCACCTGTGTCGGTTTGGGGTACGATTCCATATAATCTGAAGCTTAGAGGCTTTTCCTGGAAGTATGGCATCAGCAACTTCATCACCGTAGTGACTCGTCTCGTGTCTCAGGTTTAATGTTTGTCCGGATTTACCTAAACAAACGCCCTACTCACTTTCACATAGACTACCAACGCTATGCTTGCTTAGCCTGCTCCGTCCCCCCATCGCAATTATATCGAGTACAGAAATATTAATCTGTTTCCCATCGACTACGCCTTTCGGCCTCGCCTTAGGGGTCGACTTACCCTACCCTGATTAACATGGGATAGGAACCCTTGGTCTTCCGGCGTGGGAGTTTTTCACTCCCATTATCGTTACTCATGTCAGCATTCGCACTTCTGATACCTCCAGCATACCTCCCGGTACACCTTCAACGGCTTACAGAACGCTCCCCTACCACTCAGAATAAATTCTGAATCCGCAGCTTCGGTGCATAGTTTAGCCCCGTTACATCTTCCGCGCAGACCGACTCGACCAGTGAGCTATTACGCTTTCTTTAAAGGATGGCTGCTTCTAAGCCAACCTCCTGGCTGTCTGGGCCTTTCCACATCGTTTCCCACTTAACTATGACTTTGGGACCTTAGCTGGCGGTCTGGGTTGTTTCCCTCTTCACGACGGACGTTAGCACCCGCCGTGTGTCTCCCGGATATTACTTTACGGTATTCGGAGTTTGCAAAGGGTTGGTAAGTCGGGATGACCCCCTAGCCTTAACAGTGCTCTACCCCCGTAAGTATTCGTCCGAGGCTCTACCTAAATAGATTTCGGGGAGAACCAGCTATCTCCCGGTTTGATTAGCCTTTCACTCCTAGCCACAGGTCATCCCCTAACTTTTCAACGTTAGTGGGTTCGGTCCTCCAGTTGATGTTACTCAACCTTCAACCTGCCCATGGCTAGATCACCGGGTTTCGGGTCTATACCTTGCAACTATTCGCCCAGTTAAGACTCGGTTTCCCTACGGCTACCCTATTCGGTTAACCTCGCTACAAAATATAAGTCGCTGACCCATTATACAAAAGGTACGCAGTCACCCAACAAGTGGGCTCCTACTGCTTGTACGTACACGGTTTCAGGTTCTATTTCACTCCCCTCACAGGGGTTCTTTTCGCCTTTCCCTCACGGTACTGGTTCACTATCGGTCAGTTGGGAGTATTTAGCCTTAGATGATGGTCCACCTATATTCAGTCAAAGTTTCACGTGCTCCGACCTACTCGATTTCACTTAAAATGTCTTTTCATGTACGGGACTATCACCCTGTATCGTGGCGCTTTCCAGCAGCCTTCCATTAACACATAATAAGCTTAAGGGCTGTTCCGATTTCGCTCGCCGCTACTTTCGGAATCTCGGTTGATTTCTTTTCCTACGGGTACTTAGATGTTTCAGTTCTCCGCGTTCGCCTCGTTAACCTATGTATTCAGTTAACGATACCTGCAAGCAGGTGGGTTTCCCCATTCGGAAATCTTAGTCTCAAGCGCTTTTTACTAGCTTGACTAAGCTTATCGCAAGTTAATACGTCCTTCATCGCCTCCAACTGCCAAGGCATCCACCGTGTACGCTTAGTCACTTAACCATACAACCCAAACGGGTCTTTGTTTTGTGACAGTTTAACTTCGCCAGAAGTCAATATTGAATACTAAAGTAGATACCAATCAATCAACTC
>NZ_JADYWQ010000035.1:0-2596 GCF_015864725.1 Pseudoalteromonas sp. NSLLW24
TGGAATTGGTAGACACAAGGGATTTAAAATCCCTCGACTAACAAGTCGTGCCGGTTCAAGTCCGGCCTCGGGCACCATCTCTTTATTAAGCGCTCTGCTTAAAAAATCTAATAAATCTTCTAATATCTATAAAATATCCGGTAAAAATCCTGATTTATCATTTTTATGTTTTCTATGATTTATATTATCTTGATATGCACTATTTTATGCATGGTCTACCCAATAATAGCGTTGTGTGATAGTTCATTAAGAGTTTGTATATCTATCGTATTAAAGATATATATGAGTAAGCATAATGTAATATTTCCAAACCCAATCCTATAGCGCCTCAAATAAACCAGCCATGCAATCCTTAGCGACACACAGTACTTAATGCTAATGAATACACTTTGAACTGAACTAAGCGTCATAGACTTATGATACCAACCAGTAAAGTAGGCCATTAGCTTTAAAAAATTCAAAACAGTAAAGCAATCTACACCTCGAGAGCAAATAACCTTGAAAGCAAAGTTCAAACACCTATGTGCTGGTAGCATAAAGTAATACCAATCTGCTTATATATGGGGTCTATTTAAGGTTAAGGAAATTACGCTAGATTTAGGCAAAAATTTTTGTATCTAGTGTTCTAAATAAAAATTTTTAACGACGTTATAGTGCAATTTAATTCGTTAAATTGCTCAGAGATTTATGCAGGTTGGTATAGTTGTCGAATTGGTTGCTAACACATGCTCATTGGAAGTTAAAAATCGCGGGTAAGAGTAAGTCTAGAGTTATGGTGAGAACTTCAAATAGGTAAACAATAAAGTGCTTATACATAATGCAGAGCTGTGGGCATTAAACATCTGTTTTTGTAGGTTGTCTTCTCTAGGCTGATAATCAGATAATGTCTATACAGTTCTTATCGTCCGTAACAGCTTTTACTTATAAATGATCGAGTGCTATGTGTCAGGACTTTTTATTTTTAGAACTAAAAAAGCGAGCCGTAGCTCGCTGTTTATTGTTTATTTCCAGGCCTCGGGATCGACCTCTTTAGCAAGTTTAGGATGCTTGCTTTTGTCAAAGGTGGGTATTAAGCCCTTTTTGCGTTGTTCGTTGTAATCTTTAGAGAGCCATACAACAACACCTGAAAGCATAAATAGCGCTATAACGTTTACAATGGCCATTAAACCCATTGATATATCTGCCAGCGTCCAAATTAAACCAAGCTCACCAACAGCACCAAACATCACCATACCTAAAACAACAAGTCTAAAGATAAACATACCTTTATTAGAGTTGTGCTCTAAAAACATTAAATTTGTTTCAGCGTAAGAGTAATTAGCCACAATAGAAGTAAAAGCAAAAAACAATATAGCAATGGCAATAAAGTAAGTACCCCAGTCGCCGACATGTTCTTGTAATGCTGCTTGTGTAAGTTCAATCCCCATAACACCAGATTCAGGTACTAATTGCTGCGATAGTAAAATAAGAGAAGCAGTCGCTGTACAAATAACAATAGTATCAATAAATACACCTAGCATTTGCACATAACCTTGTGATGCTGGATGAGGAGGGTAAGGTGTCGCAGTAGCTGCGGCATTAGCTGCACTACCCATACCAGCTTCGTTTGAGAATAAGCCACGCTTTATACCTTGGATCATAGCTTGTGTAACACCATAACCAATTGCACCTGCACCAGCTTGTTCAATACCAAAAGCACTTTTTATTATAAGTACAATTACATCAGGTAATGCAGTAAAGTTAATAGCGCATACATAAAGAGCCACTAACAAGTAAGCTAATGCCATAAATGGGACAACCATTTCAGCAAAACGAGAAATCGTTTTCAAACCACCAAAAATAATAATACCAGAGCCAATAACCAAGCAAATGCCTACTATATATTTAGGTACATCAAACGCTACTTCAAATGCTGCAGCAATAGAGTTTGACTGTACGGCGTTAAATACCAAACCAAAGGCTAAAATTAAGCATAACGAGAATAAAGTCCCCATCCAGCGTTTACCTAAACCGTTTTGCATATAATAAGCAGGGCCACCTCTAAAATTGCCATCAGCATCTTTTGTTTTATAAGCCTGAGCCAAAGTACTTTCAGCAAAGCTTGTAGCCATACCTATTAATGCAATAAGCCACATCCAAAAAATAGCACCTGGCCCACCTAGGTATAAGGCAACAGCAACACCAGCCATATTACCTGTACCGACGCGTGCAGCTAACGAAGTACAAAAAGCCTGAAAGGATGAAATTTCGTTATCGGCACATTTACGAGAGCCAAACATAACTTTGAACATATGTGGAAATTGCACAAACTGAATAAAGCCTAGTCGAAAAGTAAAAAAGAGGCCTGCAGCTATTAATAAGTAGACGAGAACTTGGCCCCAGAGAAGGGCACTTATACTGTTTATTATGTCTGTCATGGATACTGCCTAAATACATGAGTTAAAAAAAGTGACCGCAACTTATCACATCAGGATAAAAGTGTTTAGTTTTAAAGTTCAAAAGCAGAGTTATCAACAGGGTTTTGTGGGTAACTTGTGCTTATCATGTGTGCTTGCTTGGGGCTTAATTTTAATTACTATTTTATGCAAATAACGCT
>NZ_JADYWQ010000036.1:0-2277 GCF_015864725.1 Pseudoalteromonas sp. NSLLW24
CCTAACACTTTAGTATTTATGCGACACGCAGTTTGTGTTGCATAATCGCTTGTTGGACTGAGGCGCTACCTGCTCGGTGTGTCAGAGTTGGTGTTGTTTATGCTATGGGAATTTGCTTTTTAGAGGCTCTAGCTAAATCAGCTAATTTAATAAGCTTACCAATTATAATTTAAGCTTTCCCTGCATTGCTCAGCGTTTATTATCTATTCATTAAACCGAATGTTTAACCGTTAAGCAAGGATATTTTTCGCTCGCACAGTCGCTATTAGCCTGAGCAATTAAGCAGGTTAACTTTTTGATTTGATGCAGCAAGCAAGGCTGCTAACTCGTTCGCGCTATTTTATTTGTCGCCTCATCTAAATTCATCACACCAATAAATCGTAAGGTACCCGTCTTGCATGACTGGCAAGACCAATGGGGTATTAATCGTTCTTGCTCTACCTTCGGCTTCACCGCTTTGCATGGGGATGCTGATACTTGAGCCTTTATTAACCCTAACTTTCGCTTGCGACACGCATTAGCTAAAAAGCCATAGTGGCGAATGCGCATAAACCCTTTGGGCAATACATGTTGTAAGTAGCGCCGTAAAAATTCATCACAACTCAGAGTCATGACTTTATCGCGGTTGTTATCTGCATAATCGCGGTATTTAAAGCTCACTGTTTCTTCAGTCGCTGACACTAATCGCGATTCTGACATCACGCCTTTTCGGGTATAACGTGCAAGGTAACTGACTAACTTTTCACTGTACGTTAAACAGGCTTTGCTATACACGCACCATTTGGTTGGTGTGCTTACCTTCGCGAATGAACTATCGCATTCATTGAGCACCGCGAGCATTTTCCCTCTAAACACTGTTGATAATGCTTTAACGGGGTATAAATAGCCTTTTTCTATTTCATGCCAGTGCGCTTTATTAAGCGCGCCTGCGGGTATCAAGCAATGCAGGTGAATATGCTGACTTAAGTTCTGCCCCCACGTATGCAGTACGCTTGTCATGCCTAGCTGGCCATGCCTCTTTCGTTTCGCAAATTTACACAGCGTTTGCCATGCGGCTTTAAATAAACAGTGATACAACGCGTTTGGGTTGTAGTGCACAATGATATTTAACTCATGCGGGAGCGTAAAAACAAGGTGGAAATAGCGACACGATAATAAATCCTCTTGTTGTCTTTGCACCCATTTAGCCGTTGCCATACCTTGGCAACGTGGGCAATGCCGATCTCGACAGCTACATCCAATTTGTTGTACTTCACTACAGTTATCACATTGCCATGCTTGATAACCGAGCTGTCCCGTTCTGCATGATTGAAGGTGTTGGCAGACTCGTAACTGCTGATAACTCATTATGTGGTGCTGCCGATAATTCCCAAGGCCAGAATTTAAAATATCAGCGAGATGCAAGCCGCTCATTGGTTTCCCCAACTTGCGAGTAAATCAATACCACCATGCCCTAATTCAGGTAACCAGTGTAAGTAACTTTGCGTGGTTCTAATGTCACTGTGACCAAGCTGATGTTGAAGTTGATGAAGCGGCATCCCTAACTCAAGTTGATGTGTTGCATAAGCATGGCGTAATACATGTGGATTACAGTGCTTTAAACCACACATTTGTGCATGTTTTTTCAATGCCTTTCTGAAGCTTGAGGGTGACATGGGTTTATCCATTAACCATCGTGAATAAAACATCCAGCCCGTTGGGTGATACATTTTCCAATAGCAACGTAATTGATTTAGCACGCTATCTGATACAACAACATAGCGTGACTTATCTCCTTTACCATGTTCAATTAAAATGGTTTTACGCTGTCCATCGATGTCTTGCACTTTGATACGCAGCAGTTCGCCAATACGCAAACCACATCCATAACACACCACTATCAATGTTTTTAAGCGCATATCCGTGCAACTTTCTATAAGTCGTCGAATATCATCACGCGATAAATAAGTAGGTGCCCGAGGTTTTGCTTTAGGCAAGGCTATGTCTAAGTTCAGTGGGCGGTGTAAAATATTCTTAAACAAAAACCAGATACTGTTTATTTGTATTTTTTGACTCGCTCTGGAGAGCTTTCGAATAGCGGGATCTTTAAAAAAGATATTCAGCTCATCATCAGTAATTAAATCGAGTGGTTTATTAAAATAATGGCTGAGTTTAAGCAAATGCTCGCAGTAGCTTTTACAGGTACTTTGTGAATAACCAAGATAGGCTATTTCAGTTTTGACTTGTTCAATGAGTGTATTCATTACTTACCTCCAAATATGGGATAACCCCAAGGTA
>NZ_JADYWQ010000037.1:0-1863 GCF_015864725.1 Pseudoalteromonas sp. NSLLW24
AAAAATAAAGGGTGTATTATTCGCATCCCTTGAGACGCTAAAGCGACTCAAAACGTTCTTTAACAATATAAAGCAATCATCTGTGTGGGCACTCGTACAGATTGAGTTCTAACAGCCAACCTACTTAGGTAGCGAGGCAAAAAAATTAGAGTCTCAATTGAAAACTGAGTGACCAACAGAATAGTTATTTCGGTAATTATTCGGCACAGTCAATTCAATATCGAAAGATATTAAAATAAATTCAGAATTCATTGAGCTGTCGAAAGACATAAAACTTTTTAATTGAAGAGTTTGATCATGGCTCAGATTGAACGCTGGCGGCAGGCCTAACACATGCAAGTCGAGCGGTAACAGAAAGTAGCTTGCTACTTTGCTGACGAGCGGCGGACGGGTGAGTAATGCTTGGGAACATGCCTTGAGGTGGGGGACAACAGTTGGAAACGACTGCTAATACCGCATAATGTCTACGGACCAAAGGGGGCTTCGGCTCTCGCCTTTAGATTGGCCCAAGTGGGATTAGCTAGTTGGTGAGGTAATGGCTCACCAAGGCGACGATCCCTAGCTGGTTTGAGAGGATGATCAGCCACACTGGGACTGAGACACGGCCCAGACTCCTACGGGAGGCAGCAGTGGGGAATATTGCACAATGGGCGCAAGCCTGATGCAGCCATGCCGCGTGTGTGAAGAAGGCCTTCGGGTTGTAAAGCACTTTCAGTCAGGAGGAAAGCGTGGTGGTTAATACCCATCATGTGTGACGTTACTGACAGAAGAAGCACCGGCTAACTCCGTGCCAGCAGCCGCGGTAATACGGAGGGTGCGAGCGTTAATCGGAATTACTGGGCGTAAAGCGTACGCAGGCGGTTTGTTAAGCGAGATGTGAAAGCCCCGGGCTCAACCTGGGAACTGCATTTCGAACTGGCAAACTAGAGTGTGATAGAGGGTGGTAGAATTTCAGGTGTAGCGGTGAAATGCGTAGAGATCTGAAGGAATACCGATGGCGAAGGCAGCCACCTGGGTCAACACTGACGCTCATGTACGAAAGCGTGGGGAGCAAACGGGATTAGATACCCCGGTAGTCCACGCCGTAAACGATGTCTACTAGAAGCTCGGAGCCTCGGTTCTGTTTTTCAAAGCTAACGCATTAAGTAGACCGCCTGGGGAGTACGGCCGCAAGGTTAAAACTCAAATGAATTGACGGGGGCCCGCACAAGCGGTGGAGCATGTGGTTTAATTCGATGCAACGCGAAGAACCTTACCTACACTTGACATACAGAGAACTTACCAGAGATGGTTTGGTGCCTTCGGGAACTCTGATACAGGTGCTGCATGGCTGTCGTCAGCTCGTGTTGTGAGATGTTGGGTTAAGTCCCGCAACGAGCGCAACCCCTATCCTTAGTTGCTAGCAGGTAATGCTGAGAACTCTAAGGAGACTGCCGGTGATAAACCGGAGGAAGGTGGGGACGACGTCAAGTCATCATGGCCCTTACGTGTAGGGCTACACACGTGCTACAATGGCGCATACAGAGTGCTGCGAACTCGCGAGAGTAAGCGAATCACTTAAAGTGCGTCGTAGTCCGGATTGGAGTCTGCAACTCGACTCCATGAAGTCGGAATCGCTAGTAATCGCGTATCAGAATGACGCGGTGAATACGTTCCCGGGCCTTGTACACACCGCCCGTCACACCATGGGAGTGGGTTGCTCCAGAAGTAGATAGTCTAACCCTCGGGAGGACGTTTACCACGGAGTGATTCATGACTGGGGTGAAGTCGTAACAAGGTAGCCCTAGGGGAACCTGGGGCTGGATCACCTCCTTATACGATTTAGAACTTATTTGTTCGTAGTGTCCACACAGATGATTGTTA
>NZ_JADYWQ010000038.1:0-1541 GCF_015864725.1 Pseudoalteromonas sp. NSLLW24
GACATATATGGACGCTCCCTTGAAGTCAAGACGAGCTAATGTCTAAACATCAAAATTGATGCCTTTATTTAATTGTCATGTATCCCATTTCACAGTCATGATGCGTCACAAGCTTGCTGAAAAGCAAAGGTACTGACATATATTCGAGCTATGGTGTCATGATTGTCATGCGCCATGCTCCTAATGAGCTTCGTACCAAGGGACCTAAAAAATATTCACCCAAACGAGATTTAATCTCGTGTCTTTATCTGGTTAACCTTGGTTAGCGTGCGCTTTTTGTTTCATTATAAGTGAAGTACATACAGGATAAGCGTATGTTACGACTTAAGTGCCCAAACACCCACTCAGGTTTTAAAACCTATGTCATAACCAGGCTGTCTTAAGTCGTAAACTCGGGTGTGATTGGCGTGTAAAATACGCATAATTAAGCATCCTTGTGTGTATTTTGCACATACTGAGGAGAGTAGAATGTTTGCTTGGTCAGCAATATCCACATCAGTCGCGCCAATCTGTGTGCGGTGGCGACCACCACACAATTAAAGTGTTTTTTCTCGCGCAACTGGTTTATCCACTGGCTTAGCGCATCTGTTTTATGGTGGCTTCTGGCGATAAGGGCGCGAGCACCGTGAATAAGTTGTTTTCGTAGGTAACTGTTGCCGCGTTTAGTAATACCAGACATTTTACTTTTATCGCCTGATGCGTATTGTTTAGGTGTTAATCCTAGCCACACACCGAGTTCTTTTGCGCTCTTAAATGCCTGACCGTTCCCGATTGATGCTGCATAGGCTGAGGCATTGAGTACACCCACGCCAGGGATAGAGTGAAGTATTTTAGCGTTTGTATCCCGTTCAACGTGTGCAGTAAGCATCGCTTCAATAGCTTTAATGCGTTTAACAAGGGTTTTGTATTCGGTGTAAATATCACTCACCATTATGCGCAGCTGAGGGCGAAGCTCAGAATCACTTTCTAAGGCAATTATCCCTTGCTCAAACGCCTTAATACCGACAGGAAATACATACCCAAAATCGACCAATAAACCGCGTAACTGGTTGGTTGCAGCAATCCTGTTTTGCAGAAGTCGCTCACGTATCTTATGGAGCATGAGTATTTCTTGCTGAGCTTCGGTTTTAATAGGAACGAATTTAATATGAGGGCGTAAGCTTGCTTCATAGATAGCAAGTGCATCGTTACTGTCGTTTTTATTACCGCGAACAAAGGGGGTAACGTGTTGTGCAGGAATAAGGTCAACGGTATGACCGTAAGACGAAAATACTCTTCCCCAGTAGTGGGAAGAATAACAGGCTTCCATAACGACGCGGCACGGAGGGGTATTAGCTAAGAAGGCGTTGAGTTTAGCTCTGTTTAAACGTTTATTGCATTCTCTTTTATGGTTAGAATTAAAGCCAGCGACTTGGAATACATTTTTTGCCAAATCAATTGATAATGTGCTAATTTTCATGACGGACGTTCCCTTTTAACTGAGTGAGTTCAATTACCAGTTTGGCGCATTGACGCCGTTTTGGGGAGCGTCCATCTCATCA